>CAMGSV010000001.1 GCA_946061495.1 uncultured Spirochaetales bacterium
AGTCCACGGGCATGGTACTTCTCGTAGATGGCCTTGAGGTTGGGAATCTCCTTGTGGCAAGGCTGGCACCAGGAAGCCCAGAAGTCGAGCAGCAGGTACCTGTTGTTGTGGTGGATGAAGGAGAGCAGCTTCTCCTCGCCATTGAGGTTCTTGACCGTTACGGTAGGTGCGATGTCACCCACCAGTGTGGGAGGATAGACCTCATCCTTGACCTCACGTCCGTAGTAGCTCAGTTTGGCTGCATCTCCCAGCGAGTTGTAGAGTTCTCGGAATCCCTTGCCGAGGCGACCTGCAAGACGCAACATGAAGAGAGGACCCATGAACGAATCCCGGTGCATGCGAACCACCTCCTCAAAGAGCTCCCCACGCTCCTCAAAGCTCTGTATCGTGCGTTCTATGTATTCCTTGCCCCGTGGCGTCTGGTAGATGGCAGCAATGGCCTCCTCGTTGTCGTTCATCTTACTGTTCTCGATGACGCGCACCACATCCTTGAACTGGCTCTTCACGTCATCCTCCAGGCTGTCTATCGTCTCGCGGTACGCGCGGATGACATGGGTGTAGTGTTCCTGGTGCTGAGCCCCTTCTACATCGAGGCGGTGCAACCGGTACGTGTTTCCGTTGCGCACACGTCCCTTCACGCTTACCGTCTCCCCGGGCGAGAGCAGCAACTCCAGCACACTGCTTTGACCCTTCACGCCCAGCACCACCACTCGCGGTTCGTTGAGCGGCAGTGCCACTTCTTTTGCATCTACGGCCGCCATGCTGAGGATGTGTGGAGTTACCGACTTGTTGTTCGCTCCCCAGGAGAGCGTCAGCGTGTCATTTGCACGCACATTCTTGAGATTGAAATTCAGCACTGCCTCACGCTGGGCATAAGCCAGGGTGGTCAGTGACATCAGGATGCAGGCTAAAGTTTTTTTCATGGTTCTCATTGTTTAATGGGTTTGGGTGGATATGTTTACTGTTTTAAAGAATCAGGAGCGTGGTATTCCCACCGGGGACATTCCCCACGGTTGGCATACCACACTCCTGAAGATACCGTTTTATGAGTTCATGCTGAGGAGGAATTCCTCGTTGTGTCGGGTCATCTCCAACCGTTTCTTGACCTCGTTCATGGCCTCTATGGGGTTCATGTCGGAGAGGTACTTGCGGAGAATCCACATGCGGTCCAGCGTCAGCTTGTCATGCAGCAGGTCGTCGCGACGCGTGGAACTTGCCACGATGTTGACCGCCGGGAAGATGCGCTTGTTGGCCAGTGTGCGGTCCAGCTGCAACTCCATGTTGCCCGTACCCTTGAACTCCTCGAAGATGACTTCGTCCATCTTGCTGCCCGTGTCGATGAGGGCCGTGGCGATGATGGTGAGGCTGCCGCCTCCCTCAATGTTGCGGGCTGCGCCGAAGAAGCGTTTCGGCTTGTGCATGGCGTTGGCATCCACACCACCCGTCAGCACCTTGCCGCTGGCGGGAGTCACCGTGTTGTAGGCTCTGGCCAGACGGGTGATGGAGTCGAGGAATATCACTACGTCGTGCCCACATTCCACCATGCGCTTGGCCTTCTCCAGTACGATGTTGGCGATACGCACATGGCGTTCTGCCGGTTCGTCGAAGGTGCTGGCTATGACCTCTGCATTCACGGTGCGGGCCATGTCGGTCACCTCCCTCGTATTCGTTGGCTGTAGTGATGTATTCGATGGAAGCGGCCCGTGACACAAGTATCTGCGTCTTGATGTCCTTGCGGCCGGAAAAATAAGAGGAGAGGCGGTTCTTCAGGTTCTTGGCCTTTCCCACATAAATCACGGTGCCTGCCTCGTCTTTCCAGAAGTAGACGCCGCTTGTAGAAGGAGCTTTGTGAGCCGTGTCGTGGAGTTGTTGTCGTCGTTCTTTGCTGTCTGTTTTCATGTCGATACAAGTGAATAGAAAAGTCATACCCTGTTTTGCCCTCCTTTGTCTACTGGTGGGGCAGTCGGTTTTCTCCATGGAAAAGACCATGCAGCTGGGGGGCAGCAAGGGCTGGAACCAGATTTCCGCCATGGATGGCATCACCACCGGTCCCGGCAGGTTCGGGGAGGCATCCCTTGAGCTGGCCACTGCCTCCCGTAGGGTGTCGCCCCACACGGAGATGCTGTTCTCCTTCGAGGGAGACCAGCTGCAGGACGAGGCGGGCCGCTTCTCCGTGGCCAGCTCCGGTATCCGCCTGGTGCAGGATGCGGCCATGGGCAAGGGTGCGGGGCTTTCCACGGGTGGGGACACCGGTTTTTCTGTCATCGGACCTCCCGGCTCCATCTTCTCCACCTTGGATTGGTCGGGCTCCTTTTCCATGGAATTCTGGCTCTGCCCCTCGGTGGTGGACAACGGCGAGACGGTCATCTCCTGGAAGTCCAGCCGCAATGTGGAGGGCTACTCCCTGTACCAGATTCTTTCCGCCACCTTCGTCAGCAACAGGCTCCGCTGGAATTTCACCAACCTCTTCGCCGGTTACACCTACAACAAGGGCGAGATTATCCTGACAGGCTCCAAGAGCATCATCCCTGGCAAGTGGTCCCACCACATCCTCTCCTACAACGAGGAGACCGGATTGCTGGAGTATCGGGTGAACGGTCTGGTGGAGGACTTGAAGTACATCACCATCACCGGAGGGGAGCGGGGGGGGGCCTATCCCTTGGTGTTGGGAAATCCAGCCCCCTTGGATATTTCCTCCTCGTACGCAGGAAAGATTGACGACTTTAGAGTCTTGAATGCCTATATCTCCAACACCGAGGAGTTCTTCTACCAAAATCAGGAAAACTATCAGACAGGGTGGACAGCAGTCCGGTACACTGTTGACGGTGGAAGCTTTATGAGCAAGCCTCTGGAGGTTCCTGCCGGCAGCCAGTTGCTGCGCCTGGATGCCCAGACCCTTGTTCCTGAGGAGACCGGGGTGGAGTATTTCGTGCGTGCCGGCGACAACTTCTACAGCTGGAACCAGAGCAGTCCCGCCTGGATTCCTGTTCGGCCGGGCCAGCCCATAGAAGGGGTTGAGGGGCGGTTCTTCCAGGTGCTGGTGCGGATGTATCCTGACGGTGCGGGGACAAAGACCCCTTCCATCACTTCCATTTCTTTGACTTACAAGGAGAATGAGCCTCCGCTGCCCCCCTTCTACGTGAAGGCTACTGCAGGTAACGGATCCGTGGAATTGATCTGGTCCCACACCATCGACAAGTCCACCAGCTACTACGTCTATTATGGCGAGCGGCCGGGGGAGTATTTGGGACGTGTTGCATTGGAGGGCAGCTCTCCCGTAAAGGTGGGAATCCAGAATTCCATTAGGCTCACCGGGCTGAAGAACGGCAGAATCTACTATTTTGCCGTAGCGTCTGAATACAATGGCCAGATTGGGCCCTTGTCGCAAGAGGTGTATGCCCGGCCTACGGTCCAATCATATTGAGGAAAGGGGAGTATATGACACCAGAAGTTTCGTCCACCCACAAGAACACCCTCTTCCGTGCCAAGTCTGCTGTGTTGGCCCGGGACTTCGATCTGGCTACGAGACTTTTCAAGCGGGTTCTGAAGGAGCATCCCGACAATGTCGAGGTGATGCATGAGTTGGCCGCCACCTATGTCCGCAGCGGACAGGATGAGCAGGCCCTCCTGGTTTGCCAGGAGATTCTTGAGAAGGACAGAAACGATTTTGGTGCCCTGGTGAGTCTCGGCGGAATCTACCGTCGGCTTGGTCGCTACGAGGAGTCCGTCTCCGTGTTGGAGCGGGCGCTGGCCCTGAACGAGGATAGCGTCCAGACCTATTACAATCTGGGCTTTACCTACAAGCAGATGGAGCGGTATGATGATGCCTTGGAGTGCTTCAACAATGTAATCGAGGACGATCCAACTGATATTCTGGCCTACAATCATCTGGGGCACATTTATTCGCTGCGGGATGACAGCAAGAATGCCATCGCTTCCTATCGACGGGGATTGCAGCTGGATGCCAACCATCCCATTCTCCACTACAACCTTGCCTATGAGTACGAGAAGCTGGGGCGTGACGATGAGGTGCAGACCGAGTACGAGGCTGCGCTCCGGTCCAAGCCAGGGTGGAGCGAGGCTATCAACAGCTACGCCCACTTCCTCATGTCCCACAACAGGTACAAGGAAGCCTACGAGATTCTCTCCCAGGGAATTCAGGTCACCCCTGAGAATATGCCGCTGCAGCAGGCCATGGGAATGGTGCAGCTGAAGCGGGGTGAGTACGGCGATGCTGGCCAGCGGTTCAGGACAGTGCTGGAGTACGACAGCAACGATCCCATGGCCATGATGGGCTTGGCCGATGTCTATGTCTATGAGGGGCGGGAAAATGAGGCATCCAATCTGCTGGAGAAGGTGGAGTCCACGCCCCTCCGGAGCAAGGGTGAGCGGATGCAGTACGCCCGCAGTCTCTTGAACGCCAATAAATTTGACTCGGCGGGAGCCCTCATCAAGGGCCTGCTGGATGAGTATGACTATGACTTGGCCACCGTCCATCTGGTGGCGGAGTATTATGCCTGCTGCAATGATATGGCACGGCTTGATCAGAGTCTCGACAGAATCAATGGTCTGGACAGCGCTTATTTCCTTCATTTTTTGGATATTGCTCTCAGGTTCCGACAGATTGGCAATTTCGAGCGGGCACAGGTGTATTTGGTGGAGTATCTGAAGCGGCTGCCCAATGATCCGGTGGCCTTGGCCGCCTTGGCCTCCTGCTACGAGCAGTGCAATCAGTATGGGGATGCCATGCGGTTCTACCAGCGGGCCCTCACCAAGGATTCCCAGAATTCCATGCTGCAGGGGGCCTTGGAGCGAATTTCTCGTGCTTCCGAGCTGGGGCTTCATGAAGAGGTGGTGGAGGAGCCCACTGGGATTCCGCCAATAGTGACTCCATCCTTGGTGGAACTTGGTGATGACTGCCTGAAGCCAGGGGAAGAGCAGCTGGTGGTACGGCAGGAGGATCACGTGGAAAACCTGTACGTGTCCCCTGAGCCAGAACCGGTGATGGCCATTATGAAGCTGGATTCTTCCACCAACTCCAAGGGGATGACCCACTACGACCCATTGGTGATTCACTCCAATGAGCCTGATAACAATATGGATGTTCCTCCCTCAGGCCTTTCAGCCCTTGCCCATGACGATGGGCCGGTGGACTACGATCCATTGTATGCTCCCAATACCCCTCCTTCCTTCCATGATGAGGAGGATGCGATATTCGACAATGTAGACCAGACTCCGGAGGAGCATTTCCTTCAGGAAGCGCCCCGGCCGCCGCTTTCTGAAAAGGCCCATCAAGCTCCTCAGAAACAGGTGCTTCCGGAATTGCCTGTGTATGAGAAGTCCCCTGTGGAGCGGGAACTGGTGGAGGAGGATTTCGAGATTGTTCCAGAGCCTCCCAAAAAGGAGTCAGAAAAGACAAAGGACAGGGAGCCTTCCGAGGATGAGTTGGCCATGCCATGGGACTTTGACGGTGACCCCAGTGATTTTGAGCCGGAACCTGAGCCTGAAGAACTTGAGGTGGTGGAGGATGAGGTATCGGAGCCTGCTCCCCTGGAGCCTGTGGAGGATGAAGGCTTTGGCGATAGTGGGGAGCTGGAGGTTCTTTCCGACGACAAAGAGAGCACGTCTATCTCCCGGAACAAGCCTTTGAGGTTTGCGGAGGAGGAAAGGGGTGCAGATGGTCAGGTGGAGGAGCTGATTCCCCAAGGCATTCTTCTGGAAATCAACCGGTTGCTGGAGAACAAGGAGCTGTTGGAAAGGCACGGTGACGTGGTGCGGCTCTTCCGGGAAATGAAGCTCTTGTGCGAGCATCTGCCCCAGGTGAAGCGAGAAGGCTTCTATGCCGGTATGAAGCGGATGCAGATGGATTATATCATCAGCAAGCTGTCCGGCAAGCCAGGGCTGCTGGAGGTGGCAGAGACGCTCCGGGACAAGGGACTGGTGCGTGTGCCTGCCGAAAAGTATGACATCGTGGAGCGGTTCGACGAGCCGGCTGTGTCAGCAAGGGTTATCAGCCTGATGCGTCCCTTGGTGCAGCAGTTGCCGGACAAGGATGATGCCCTGTCTCTGGACAGCTCCCTCAGAAATATTTTAGAGCGTCTGGCTAAGCTGTAGGAGTGATTTCTGAAAGGAAATAGAACGGCCCGAAGGTGTCCTTCACCTTCGGGTCTTTTTCATGTGCTGTTCCAACAGGTGGTGACACCGACCGATGGAGGCCGGCGTCAAAAGCAGCTGCTGACACTACAACAGAATAATGCGGGCGCTGGTGAGCACCTGGTTTCCTTCCTCTGTAATGAGGATGTCGTTTTCCAGGCGGCATCCACCCATGGCTGGGTCGTAGAGGCCCGGCTCCAGCGTCACCACCATTCCCGGCTTGAAGCAGGCGGTGTCAGGCTGGCTGGGACGGACGGTGGGCCACTCGTGGGCTTCCAGTCCGTAGCCGTGGCCCAGGGAATGGGGCATGGCTCTTCCTGCGGCGGCAAATACTTCGTCCACCTTTTGGGCTGGTTTCTTGATGGGAATGTCCGGTTTGTACAGCTCCAGTGCCGCCTCATAGGCCGCCTGAACGAGATTCAGCTGCTGCTGCTGCTCGGCTGTCAGGGGGCCCTTGGCAAAGGTGAGGGTGACGTCACTGGTGTAGCCCTCCACCACCACTCCGAAATCCAGAATGGAAAGTCCTTGGGCGGGAAACTCACCGGCGGTGTAGGGGGGGAAGCAGTGGATGCCGAAGCTCCGGGCGGGACCAGCCGCCAAAGTCTCGAAGCCTGTCCCCTCACAGCCTGCGGCACGACATTCCCTCTCGATGAGGAGGGCGGCATCCAGCTCTGTGGTGATGGAGCCCTCTCGGACTCTCTGCTCCAGCACCAGGATGAGTTGGTCGGTGATGGCCGCCGCCCGCTTGATGCAGCTGATTTCGTATTGATCCTTGATTGCTCTCATGGCCACCGCGTCCTGATGGACTCCATCTTCACGGCACAAAAGATGCGCGGCTGTGGCTGGATGCGCGGCGGCCAAGGCCTGGGAGACGGCCTTCTGGTAGGTGGCGTAGGCGGGATAGGGCAGGGAGGGTGGCAGCTCCACCTGGAGGCTGTGTCCTTGGGAATGGGCTGGCATGCGGGCCAAAAGCTGCGCCAGGGCGGTGGGGGCGGATCGGTTGAAGTCGGTGTAGGGCAGGATGGAGTCAACGGTAGCCATCTGGCGGGCCATGTTCACATCCCAGGGAATCAGCACCGACTCCCCGTCTGCGGTGAGTGCCAGCAGCGCGTCGCCAGGCTGGCCGGTGAAGTAGCGGATGGAGGGATCCAGCCTGCCCTCCGAGTCCTCAAAGAAGGCCACGTCAATCTTCTTTTCCCGAAGGATTTTTGCAAAGGCAGCCTGCCTCTGGCGGCAGAAGTCTGCCAGGTGCAAGGTGTCTGGATGCACGCTGGCGTCGCCGGGCCCCTTTGCAACGGTAGTTCTTTCAAGGTCAGCAGTCATTGTCATTTGATGCTTGTTGTCGCTCATTATTTCCTCCTGAGTTTTCTTGCGATCACTTGGACCAGGGAATCCCTGGTGACAATCAGCAGCCCCACTCCCACTGCCCCAAAAATCAGGGCGGCCAGCAGCAGGGGCAGTCCCTCCTGCAAAATCCTGGTGCCAAAGGTGAACAGGGAGAAGAGCCTGTCCTTCAGCAGAATCAGGGGAATGGAGGCAATGGCGGAAAGTGCCACCATCTTCAGGGAGTAGCCCACCATGCCACGAACCACCGTACCCAGGGCGAACCGCTTTGTGCGGGCCAGGAAGACCAGCAGGAAGATGGTGTTGGCCAGACTTGCCAAACTCAAGGCCAATGCGATGCCGCCGCCAGCCATGGGCTTTACCAGAATCAGGGCCAGGGCAATGTTCACGGCAAAGCCCAGGATGCCTGCGGTGGCGGGGGACTTGGTGTTGCCCTGGGCGTAGAAGGCCGGGGAGATGATGCGGTTGGCGGCGATGAAGAAGAGGCCGGAAATGTGGAAGATGAAGGCTTCGAGGGTCAGTCGCACCGATTCCTGGTCGAAATTCTTGGACTTGTACACCAAGGCGATGATGTGCTCCCCGGTGATGAGGGAGAAGAAGGTGATGGGAATGGTGATGAGTGCGATGATTTTCACCGACTGGGTGAGCATAGCCCCGAATTCCTCCCATTGCTGCCGCTTTGCCAGCCCCGCCATGTCCGGTAGGATGACCGTACCGATGGAGACGGCGAAGATGCCCAGAATCAGCTCCTGGAGCCGCAGGGAGTACTGGAGGCTGGACACCACACCGGTGCCAGCATGACCTGCCAGGGAGGTGGACACCACGTCGTTCAGCTGATAGGCAGCCATACCGATGATGGTAGGTCCCACCAAGGCGATCACCTTCTTGGTGCCGGGGTTGGAGAAGGCTTTTTTCAGGGAAGTGAGGGACACCCTCCAGCCGCCTTTCAGCACGAAGGGGAGCTGGAAGGCGGCCTGCACCGTTCCTCCTGCCATGACACCAATGGCCATAGCCCGGGCGGGATTGGTGGTGAAGGGTGAGAGGAGGTAGGTGGCGGCAATGACGATGATGTTGAAAAGTATGGGGGTAAATCCTGACGGTGCAAAGATTTTCAGTCCATTGAGGATGCCCTGGAAAAAGGCCGCCACGGAAATCACCAGCAGGTAGGGAAACATGATGCGGGTCAGCAGGGTGGTTTCCTCCAATACGGTGAGGTTGCCATCCTTGTAGAACAGGGGAACGAGAAAGGGGGTGAGGCAGATTCCCAGCACCACCACCGCCGTGGTAAGGAAGGTCACCAGGGTGCAGGTGGCGTTGACGAAATCCTGGGTTTCTTGACGGCCCGATTCCGTGTCGGCAGTCTCAAGGTAGGCCTTGAAGGTGGGGATGAAGGCCACCGAGATGCTGTTTTCTGCAAAGAGGCGGCGGAACAGGTTGGGAATCATAAAGGCTATGCCGAAGGCATCCGCCAGGTAGGAGGTACCCAGAAAGGCTGCCTTGGTGGCCTCCCGCACCAGTCCCAGCACACGGGAGACGAGGGTCAGCAGGGAAAGCTGGGCACCGGCCGCCAGCAAGGATTTCTTCTTCATGGGTGGCAGTATAGCAGATGTAAACTAATAGTAAAAGGGGGATGCAGACTGGTCAGCTGGATTCCTAGCTGGTTTCCAATCCCAGCAGCTCGGCAGTGGCGCTAGAGCCAATCTGTCCGTACAGAAAAAGCCTCAGCTCCTGCTGGTAGTGTCCAGAAATGCACCGTGCAAATGGCGGTGGCAAACTTCACGTATTCTTAATATTTTTTTGAAAAATAAAGGTTTTGGGGATTTATTATGTTCTATTTTTCCTATAGGATGGTAGCAGTTGATACCATCGCAGATGTTCAGGAGGCTCCATGTATCCACCCTTTTTCAATCCCTTCTTCAATTTCTCAAACAATCTGGAGGAGACAAAGACGGTTCTCAAGGATCGATTTCTCACTGAAGAGGAGACGAATTTCTTCTTTGAGAAGCTGCGGGAGTACAACCAGAAGTATTTTGTCAATATGCAGTATTGGTTCGTCAATTTCCTGGAGCGGGTGGTGCGCATGGAGAATTTCAACTTCTACAGCTACTCTCCCCTGACCTACTGGTGGGAGAACCAGTGGATAGGTTCCAAGCAAAAGCTCTCCAAGAGGCTGGGTGACGAGGGCTTCAACGCCTTCTTCATCATGGTGGAGGATTTCATTGCGGAGGATGAGGAGCTCAGCCAGGAGGAGCGCTCCCAGCTGCAGGAAATTGCTCAGGTCTGCAAGATAAAGGCGATGAAAAACTGGAGTCATGTTACCAGCATGCCCAGGGGAATTCTCTAGAGGTGTTGTACCCTGCAATGAAATAGTTTTTTTAAACGAAAGCTTTTGGCTGGTTTTCTCTCCAGCCTTGCCCCCATCCTTTTTTTTAGGTATAATTACGAAAAATCTATTAGAATGTAGTATGTGGGCAGAAGGCCTTTAGTTCTGCCGTACATCATAGTGCATCACGGCTGGTCTTTCCAGCCTTCGGGAGGAGAAAATATTGGCAGATTGCTTTGAGAATCTCATCGTGCAGAAGTTGTCCCTGTTGGTGGAGCTGAACGACCCCATCGATTCCAAACTGTACCAGAAATTCGACGTGAAGCGGGGCCTGCGTTATTCTGATGGCCGTGGCGTTCTGGCGGGCCTTACCCAGATTGGAGACGTTGTTGGTTACGAGGTGGTGGAGGGCCAGAAGGTGGCTGTTCCCGGAAAGCTCATCTACCGTGGCTACAATGTGGAGGATTTGGTGCGGGATACGGCCTCCCAGGATGAGTTTGGATTCGAGCAGACGGTGTATCTGCTGCTTTTCGGCGACCTGCCCAACAAGACCCAGCTGGAGGAATTCCGCTCCTATCTGGGTGGCCGCCGTTCCCTGCCGGACAACTTCACCGAGGACATGATCATGAAGGCCCCCTCCCCAGACATCATGAACAAGCTTGCCCGCTGCGTGCTGGCCAGCTATTCCTACGATGAGAATCCTGACGATCCTGCCATTCCCAATGTGCTGAAGCAGTGCATTGACCTGGTGGCGAAATTCTCCACCTTCTCCGCCTACGCCTACCAGGCCAAGCGGCGGTATTACGACAAGAAGAGCATGTACATCCACAATCCGGTGTCGGAGCTTTCCACAGCGGAGAACTTCCTCCGCCTCATCCGTTCCGACAAGAGCTACACCAAGCTGGAGGCGGAGGTGTTGGATCTGGCGCTGATTCTCCATGCGGAGCACGGCGGTGGAAACAACTCCTCCTTCTCCATCCACGTGGTGTCCTCCGCCGACACCGACACCTATTCCGCCATTGCCGCCGCCGTGGGTTCCCTCAAGGGGCGCCGTCACGGTGGCGCCAACATGATGGTGATGCAGATGATGGACGACATCAAGGCCAACGTAAAGGACTGGTCCAACGAGGCTGAAATCAAGGAGTATCTGCGAAAAATTGTCCGCAAGGAGGCCTTTGACCGCACGGGCCTCATCTACGGCCAGGGCCACGCTGTCTACACCATCTCCGATCCTCGTGCCATCCTGCTGCGGGACAAGGCGGCGGAGCTGGCCAAGGAAAAGGACATGATGGAGGAGTACGGCCTCTACTGCGCCATCGAGCGGCTGGCCCCGGAGGTCTTTGCGGAGGAGAAGGAGAGCGACAAGCAGATTTGCACCAACGTGGACTTCTATTCCGGCTTTGTCTACACCATGCTGAACATTCCACGGGAATTGTACACCCCCATCTTCGCCATGTCCCGCATTGCCGGCTGGGCAGCCCACCGCATCGAGGAGGTGATTGCCGGGGGGCGCATCTACCGCCCCGCCTACAAGAATGTGCTTGATCCCCGCACCTTCGTTCCCATGGAAGGGAGGAAGTAGCGGTGGCGGGAGAACGGCTGGACAAGGTGCTGGCAAAGCATGGTTTTGGCTCCCGAAAGGATGCCCAGAAGCTGGTGCGGCGGGAAGGTATCCTTTTGAACGGCCAGCTGTGCCGCAGTCCCGACCAGCACATCGACCTGGACACTGACATGCTGGAGGTGGCCGGACAGGTGCTGCAGCTGCGCCGCCATCTCCACCTGATGATGAACAAGTGTGGCGGGGTGGTATGTTCCGCCAAGGACGGCCTCCACCGCACCGTCTTTGACCTGCTGGAGGAGGAGCTGCGCCACCAGTTCTTGGGTGGCAGCCTCCATCTGGTGGGCCGTCTGGACATTGACACGGAAGGACTGCTGGTCTTCACCACCGATGGTACCATGACCCATCGTCTCACCTCCCCAAAGAATCATGTTACAAAGAAATATCTGGTGGGCTTGCGGGATAGGGTGGAGCGAGGCTTGCAACCGCAGCTGGTGGAGGGGTTTCGTCAGGGCATCACCATTGCACCTGAGGGTGATGATGGTGAGCATCTATGCCAGCCTGCTGGATTGGAGTGGATTTCTGACAGGGCGTGCCACCTCACCATTACGGAGGGGCGCTACCACCAGGTGAAGCGGATGATGGCGGCTGTGGGCAATGAGGTGGTGAGCCTCAAGCGGATAGCCATGGGTGGTCTGAATCTGGATGCCAGTCTGGGCAGCGGCCAGTACCGGGAGCTGACGGCGGAGGAGCTTGCCCTGCTGACCAACCAGGCCCATTGACGGAGCTGATTTCCAGATGAAATGCAAGGGCTTGGAATTGCTTCCAAGCCCTCTTTTGTTCCTGCCGATGGTTTTTATTTTATTGTCGTATCCTTAGAGGGGATACTGCTTGTTCCGCAGCCGCTCCTCGAATTCCTCCTGGGACAGGGGCTTGTCAAAGTAGTAGCCCTGAATCAGGTCGCAGTCAAGCTCCTTCAGCACCTCTAATGTTTCTCGTGTCTCCACGCCCTCCGCCACAATGTGCATGTCCAGCTCCTTTGCCATCCACACAATGTTTGTCACCACAATCTTTGACTGCCGGTTCTGGAGGATGGTGTCTATCAGGGACTTGTCCAGCTTCAGCACGTCGAATTGCAGGTTCTCCAGGAGGCTCAGGGAGGAGTAGCCGCTGCCAAAGTCGTCGATGGAGGCGGAGAAGCCCTTCTCGTTCAGCACGCGGATGGCCTTGCTGAGCATCTTTTCGTCCTCGTTGTAGGCGGTCTCGGTGAACTCAATCTCGATGAGTTCATGGGGCAGCTGCCAGTTGTCCACGATGTTGCAGATGCGCTTGCCAATGTCTGGCATGGTGAAGTTCTGCTTGGAGAAGTTCACCGACACCTTCACTGGGTCCAGTCCCTGCTGTATCCAGGTGTCCATGGTGTTGCAGACCTGGTTCAGGATGTAGAAGTCCAGCTGCTGGATGAGGCCGGCAGACTCGCACATGGGAATGAACAGGGATGGAGGGATGAACTGCCCGTCCTTCTTCCAGCGAACCAGGGCTTCGGCACCCTTGAGCTTGTGGTCATGGACGCCCACCTTGGGCTGGTACACAATGATGAACTCCTTGTTTGCCAGAGCCTGGGGAATCTGCTGGATGTACATCATCTGGGTCAGGGTATGGTTCATGTTGGACTTGTTGTAGATGATGGTCTCATTGCTGCTGGAGTCGTTCTTCAAGGCACCGGCAGAAAACAGGTGGCGGGCAATCTGGGAGAAGCTTTCCTCCGTGCCGTCGGGGTCGTAGGCGCCGCTTCTGACGGTGAGCTTCAGGGGAAAGTTGGTGTCCTCCGTGAGGCTGGTGAGCATCAGGTTGTTGATGAGGAAGATGTAGTATTTCAGATGGGGCTTGTTGAGGATGGCCACGAATTTGTCCGCCTCCACATGGAATAGCTGCTCTCCCGGCTCCAGATACCGCTGTGCTGCCTTGCTGAAATCCACCAGGATGGTGTTTGCCCCCTCATAGCCAAATCGATTGTTGAACAGTCCGAACTGCTTGATGTCCAGCTGCACGTACACGTAGTTGGCAAAGGTGCCGTCCATAAAAAGCCGTTCAGCTGCCTTGAAGAGCATGGCCTTGTTGGGCAGTCCGGTGATGATGTCGGTGGTGGCCATCTTCATCATCATCTCTTGTCGATACTGGGTGCAGCTGTGGACGTTGTTGTATCCCTTGGCAATGGCCTCTGCCATGAGGCGGCAGCTCTTGTAGCCACAGTCCTGACAGTCGATGGTTCGGCTTGTGTCCGTGGTCTTGTACAGCTTCTGGAAGGCTTCCTCCACATCCTCTTCCCCCATCATTTTCTCAGGAATATGGAACGAATTGAAACTTCGTTGGAAATCATGAAGGTTCAGGGATGCGAATCGCCGTTGCAGCAGCTGGAGCCGTTGCCGTTCTGGAAGCCTGGGATTGTAGGGATTGTCCTTTTGTGAGAGGCAGGGAGCCGTTCGTGTTTGCAGGTTGAATTCATGGAGCACATTCTTGATGTGGCAGTTTGCCTTGTCGGTGCCCGTTCCTGCAAGGCAGCCATGGGTGCAATCCAAGAAATCCATGAAGACATGCTCCCGGTTTTCTTTCAGCAGTCCCGCCATGGAACCCTCCTGTTCACCCAGATTGCCAAGTGCGGTCAACTGGATTCTCATGTCCCTGGTTCCCAGAAAATGGTCCATGTTTTCCTTCAGTCCACCGGGAAAGTAGAGCCTGCCCTTTGGACCAATCCCCAGGAGGTTGAGCTTTGCAGAATAGTTGGAAATGTCCTGGTCTCCGATTCTTTCCAGCAGGTGCTTTATGGTGATGTGGTGGCTGATGTAGCCCAGGGTCTCTGGGGAACTGATTTGGTCGTAGTCGGCGATGCAGGGACTGAGATAGGCCAACCGCTCCTGGACGTTGCGGTATTTCTTCAGGTAGATTGCCAGGCTAACGGAGGGAGTGTGGATGGGGACCAGATTGGGAATCAGTTCCGGGTGAAGCTTTTCCACGTAGTTTACCATGGAACTGCAGGTGGAGGAGATGGTGGCAGGTGCGTGCTCCTGCTGCAGATACTGGCTGTGAGCCCAGGTAACGATGTCGGAGCCAGCGGAGGCGTCGTAGAATTTCCTCACTCCCAGGGACTTGAGCCAGCCAAGAATCTGGTGGGCCTTTTCCGGGTACTGGAGCCACAGGATGGGGGATACAATGAGGGAGAGGTGGACTCCTGATTCCAGAGCCTTGAAGAAATCCTTGGTGTCGTCGGTATATTCCCGGGCTGTTTGAGGGCAGCCATCAAGACAGTGGCCACAGTGGATGCAGCGGGTGTTGTCCACAATCACATACCGCTTGCCGTTCTGGTGGACGGAAATGTTTGCTCCGGAAACTGGACAGGTGGAAATGCACCTGTTGCATCCAATACATTTGTCATTTGTGAAGATAACCTGTTTTTCCAGCTGTTGCATTTTGCTGCCCCCGGAGGATTTTTCACTAACTCTAAGTGAAAGGAATGCTTTTGTCAACAATAGAGAAAAATTAAACATACTAAAACTATGGGAAAAATGTGTAAATCCCCTTCACTTTTATCTCTAAAACCATTATATTTAAATCATGGATTGGGAAAGACTTTCTATGCCGGAGCCTGGTTCCCTGGTGGCGGTGGGTATGTCCGGCGGTGTTGACTCTACATTGACGGCCCTGCTGCTGAAGGAACGGGGGTGCCGTGTTGTCGGTGTCACCATGTCCAGCTGGATGGGGGATTTTTCTCTGCCCCCCTCCCCTGAGGGTGTGCGCTCCTCCTGCTACGGCCCGGACGAGGCTATCGACATAGCCCAGTGCCAGGAATTGTGTCGTCAGCAGGGGCTGGAGCATCACGTCATCGATGTGCGGGATGCCTACCATCGTCACGTGCTGGACTACTTCACGGGTGAGTATCGGTGTGGCCGCACCCCCAATCCCTGCGTCAACTGCAACCGCACCATAAAGTTTGGGGCGCTGCTGGATGGAATCCGGGCAAAGGGGATTGACTTTGACTATTTCTGCACCGGCCACTATGCTGCCCTGGTTCGCCCACGGGATGATGTGCGGCTGGTTTATGAGCAGCTGGCGGTTTCTGGAGGGTCTGGACAGTGCGCTGTTGAGTCGGCTGTCAGGCCCGTGATGATATCCGCCGCCACGGACAGACGGAAGGACCAGACCTACTTCCTGTGCCGGGTTCCTTCTGCCACCCTGGAGCAGGTGCGCTTCCCCCTTTCTGCCTACACCAAGCAGGAGGTCTTCCAGATGGCCCGGGAGCGGGGGCTTGCCGCCGCAAATCGTGGTGAGAGCCAGGACTTCATCCCGGACTCCTATCTGGACATTATCTTTTCCGACCAGCCCTCCCGGCCGGGAGACATTGTGGATTTGGCGGGAAAAAAGCTGGGGGTTCACCGGGGCATCCAGTACTATACCATCGGCCAGCGGCGGGGACTGGGGGTCAGCTCCAATCGGCCCCTCTACGTCCACTCCATCGATGCAGCCAGCAACCGGGTGGTGCTTTGCGACGACGAGGATTTGCTGTGCAGCGGACTGGTGGCCACGGACTGGGTGTGGGCTGGGGACTATGCTCCCGAAGTGGCTTTCAAGGCCCAGGTGAAGATTCGCCTTGCCTCGCCAGCTGTGATGAGCACCATCCAGCCCCTGGAGGATGGCAGCTACAGGATTATGTTTGATGAGCCTCAGCGTGCAGTCGCCCCAGGGCAGGCCGCTGTAGTATATTATAATGGAATTATTTTTGGAGGCGGGATTATTTCCCGAGAAATCAGATGAATCGTATTTATTTCGATTACAACGCTACCACACCCCTCTCAAAGGAGGTGCTGGATTTTTATACCAAGGAACTGGCCGAATACGCCAATGGCTCCAGCCTGCACCAGGAGGGCCGTGAGGTGGCCGCATCCATTGAGAAGGCTCGGCAGCAGATTGCCAGCTTGGTGCATTGTGAGCCTGGGGAGTTGGTGTTCACCTCCGGCGGCTCAGAGTCAAACAATACCGTGTTCAATACCATGGTGGCTCTTTCCAAGAAGCGGAACAACAAGGTGGTGGTCACCACTGCCATCGAGCATCCCTGTGTACTGGAGGCCAGCCGCCGGCTGGAGGACCAGTTCGGCTTTGAGGTCATCTTCCTGCCGGTGGACGAGGCGGGCATTGTGGACATGGAAAGCTACAGGAGGGCCCTGGAGAAGAAGCCCCTGCTGGTGTCCATCATGACAGCAAACAATGAGATCGGTACTGTCCAGGATATCAAGACCCTCTGTGCCATGGCCCATGAGGTGGGAGCCCTCTTCCACACCGATGCGGTGCAGGCGGCGGGCAAGATTCCCGTTGACTTCAAGGACTGGAACGTGGACTATGCCACTCTTTCCGCCCACAAAATCTATGGCCCCAAGGGGGTGGGCGTCCTCTACGTGAAGGCAAAGACTCCCATTGAGCCGCTGATTCGTGGTGGTCATCAGGAGCATGGCCTGCGGGCGGGCACCTACAATGGCCCTGCCATCGCCGCCTTCGGTTATGCCGCCGAGCTGGCGGGCAAGGAGCTGGAAGACTATGCCGCCCACACTGGAAGGCTGCGTCAGAAGCTGAAGGATGGACTTTTGAAGGCGGTTCCCAGTATCCGCATCAATGGCCACGACACCCAGGTGCTGCCCAACACCCTCAACGTCTCCTTCCCTGGAGCCGAGGGCGAGGCAATCCTCCTGTATCTGGATTTGCTGGGAGTTGCCGCCTCCACTGGCTCCGCCTGTGCTTCCGCCAGCTTGGATCCCTCCCACGTGCTGATGGCCACTGGCCTTGGCCCTGAGCTGGCCCACGGCTCCATTCGGTTCAGTTTTGGCAAATATAATACAGAAGAAGAAGTGGACTACGTTCTGGAGCATTTCCCGCCGGTAATCCAGCGGCTCAGGATGATGTCCACCGTATCATACAACGACTAAGAGAGAAGGAAGGAATAGAAAGATGCAAGATTGGTTGTATTCAGATATTGTAAAAGAGCACTTCATGAATCCCAAGAATGTGCTGATGGAGGATGAGTCCCAGTGGCCCTGCGACGGCCGGGGAATTGTCGGAAACATCAAGTGCGGCGATCAGATGCTGATTCTGCTGCGTATCAAGGATGATGTCATTGAGGATGTCCGCTGGAAGACCTACGGGTGCGCCAGCGCCATCGCCTCCACCTCAATCCTTTCTGAGGCCTGCAAGGGCATGAAGATTGAGGAGGCCTACAAGCTGAAGCCCGCCGACATTGTGGCCCGGTTGGGTGGACTGCCCGCCAACAAGATTCACTGCTCCGTACTGGGAGACAAGGCCCTCCGTGCCGCCATCGACGACTACCTCACCAAGCAGGGCCGTCCTGTGTTTGCCGGGCAGGAGGAGGTGGAGGTAATCTGCACCTGCCTCAATGTCACCGACCGAGACTTGGAGGAGGCCTACAAGGCTGGGGACCGCACCTGGGAGCAGCTGCAGTCCCGCACCAAGATTGGTACTGGCTGCGGTATGTGCAAGGAAAAGGCCATGGAGAAGATGCACGAGTTCGAGCATCTGTATGGAGAAGACTAAATGAAGACAACCGCTCCCTTTGCCAGGGGAGCGGCGTCTCTCAGCAAAGGTCTGCCAGTGATGGACCGCTCAGCAATGAGCTGTTCATCAGGCAGACTATTTTTTTTACCACACTTCCAAGGTGTAGTTGGCGGTGTATTCTTTGCCGTTGATGTCCGCCACGGTCACTGACAAGGTGTTCCGTCCCTTGGTGAGTGTTATTTCTGCCAGGAACTGTTTGTCTGGGGTGGGGTAGGTTTCCGTGGCGTTGTAGGGTCTCCGTCCTGCCACTGCCAGTCGGCGACCGGAGCGGACAAGACTGTCAAAGGTGATGGTTTCCACCGCTGCACCGTTTACTGCCACACTGGTGACATGGGGAAAGAATTCCTGTTCCCGGCCACGGTACAGCTTGTAGGTTCCAGCGGGGAGACTCTTCCGGGTCCGTAGCTCCAGCGTCTCTCCGTTGCGTCCAATGGCGGTGATTCCGTACAGGGAGATGGGGAGCTCCTGCGGGAGCCGTGGCATCAGCAGCCGGGGGTTGATGGCTGAGTCCTGCTCCGTGTCGATGATTTGCAGCTCCAGGCTACTTTGGCCAGACTGCCATCCTGAGCCGCCACTGGTTCCCAGCTTTGTTCCCCCGGCAACTTGAGGAGTGGACTCGTTTACCTCCACCTGGGTCAGGTTCCCGTAGACACTGAGCAGTCCATCCTCATGGGCAATGATGACGGCGTTTCCCAGGGGAGAGTGGAACCAGCCCATCTCGCTGTCACTTCCACCCAATACTGCAATGACTGTTCCCGACTCGATGGCAGCGATTTCTGCTGGCTCTGTAAAGACTAGCGAGCTGCTAAAATTGTGACCACGGAGCTGTCCAAATACGGCGGCAAAGGATTTCTCTGTCACCCCTCCCTGGGGCCACTCAAAGGCCGTTACGGGCAGTAGATGCACCGCTAATATCAGAAATGTTAGAAAAAGTGACCTGTTTCGTTTCATGCTCGCTCCTTATTTTATGTCTAGATTGATTTTGGAGATGGAAGAGTCCCTTCCCACAAAGAGGTTGCCGTCTTCGATAGTTATGAAGGCGGCGTCAGCCTGGAAGCCAAAGGAACCGATGAAGATTCCTTCGGTCTCCAGCAGGTAGATGTTGTAGCGGTTCCCATCCTTGGTGAGGACTGCAATCAGCTTGTTGTCGGTGCATTCTTGGATGGAAAGGATTTTTCCCTTCAATGGAATGGTGATGTTGGCAAAGGTGGTGCAGTCCACAATGCCGATTCCGGTGGCACTGGAATAAAAGACCTTGCGCTCATCCTGACTGAATTGCACCAGTACCGGCTCCCGTAGGTTCCCTTCCAGATAGGTGTGGAAAACCACCTTATTCACCCCGTTTCGCTGCTGGGTCAGTACAAAGCGCTGCTGGTTGATGCCGGATACACAGGCAAGCTGGCTGGCGGAGGGAGAAAGTGCGGTGCCCAGGATGATGGGGTAGGTGCTTCCCCCCGGGTCGAAGGTCTGGAGGAGCTCCCCGGAGGTTGAGAAGATGAATACCATGCCGTCGGCGTATCCCACAGCTGTTCCCGACGGGGTGGAGGAGATGGTGGTGATGGGGGCGGAATGCTCGAACTGCCACAGTCGTCCCTCCCTGCTGTATTGGGAGATGCCGTATCCGCCTGGAGTCAGCAGGTAGATTCTATCATCGCAGATGTAGGGAAAGCCCGCTCCTTCGATGTAGAAGTCGGGGCTGTCTACCCGTTCGGAATTCAGCTGGTAGACAGGAATCCTGGTGGAGTCGGGGGCATAGGCGGCTCGATAGGTGGGAGATATGGCTGCCTGGAAGGGAAAGCTTTCCATCAGGGGAATCGTGCCGTCGGCGGTGAAGTAGCCCATGTTTTGTCCCATACGGAAGGGCAACTGTATTTGGCTTGTGTCAGGCTTTTCCTGGGAAACCTGAAATATGGATATTGTCCATTGAGGTGTCAGTTGGAGCTCGTTGCTCAGGGATCTAGCGGCAAAGAAGATGTAAAGTAGTAGGAACGCTACACTTACAATGATGATGATATGAAGATTTTTCTTGATTTGCATTTTTTCATGGTATAATAATAGTAGAAAATTGTAAAGAGAGGTTTAAGATGGAACAAAAGGCTCTGTCCCTAGATGAGGGAAAATTCAGACAACTTTATGAGGCAGCCTGTGCTGTTGCAAGGAATTCCTATTCTCCATACTCCCATTTTCCTGTGGGGGCAGCCCTGCTGATGGAGGACGGTTCCATAATTACTGGGGCAAACATAGAGAATCGCTCCTTTGGCCTCACCAACTGTGCCGAGCGCAGCGCCATCTTTACCGCCATGTCTGCCGGACACCGTAGCTTTGTAGCCCTAGTGATTGTGACCCCCGCCAGCGACTATCCCGTGGGACCCTGTGGAGCCTGCCGTCAGGTGCTGACTGAATTCGCCCCGGCTCAGACACCGGTGTGGTTCGGCCCCAGTTGGGACAGGATGGTGCGGACCACCCTGGGTGAACTGTATCCCTATGACTCGCTGCACGAGTTGGCCTCATCCTTGTAGTTTGGAGAAATTGACTTCAATGGAACCCCTTGCAAGCCTTGACATAAAACGGCAAACAATGCAAAATAGGGGTAAAGATTGATACGTATTACAATTCACAATTGAGGTTAACCACGTGATTGACGATATTCTGACTATAGAAGAGGTTGCGAAGTACCTGCGGGTATCCGAGCGGACAGTGTATGACTGGGCACAGAAGGGGGAGATTCCTTCTGGAAAAATCGGAACAGTATGGCGCTTCAAGAAGAGCGAGATTGAGAAATGGGTGAACGACCGCCTTTCCTCCAGCTCCAAGCCCAGCACACCTCCCAGTATTGTCCAGGTTCGGAACATTTTGTCGCCCGACAGAATCGTTTTCCTGAACCACTCGACCAAGCAGGATGCATTGGTAGCCCTTGCCAACACACTGGGTGGTGCCCCCCAAATAAAGAATAGTCAGGAGCTGGCTACGGAGATTCTCAAGCGGGAAGAGCTGATGTCCACTGCCATCGGGCGGGGCATTGCCATTCCCCACGTGCGTCTTGCCTCTGTCACCGACTTGGTGATGGCGGTGGGAATCAGCCGCACGGACATAATCGACTTTCAGGCAATTGACGACACACCGGTACGCCTGCTGTTTATGATTGCCGCAGCCTATAATCAGCATTCCTACTACCTGCAGACACTGTCCTTCTTTAGCTCACGGTTGAAGAGCCAGGAACTGCGGGACAACCTGCTGACGGCAGAGACCCCTCTGGATGCCTACAACCTGCTGCTGAGCGAGTGACGGAACCATCCGTTCCTAGATTTTGATGTGAGGGGCTGTCTTGGAAGTTTTACAACTTTATCAAAAACAGCCCCTTTTTTTGCTGTATTTTTCTAAATTTTTAGCTGTGTTCTTGTGAAGTTTTTTCTTTATGGATTCATTGGTCTAACAATCTGCTTGATATCATAACCGATTATCAATAATCCCCATTCAACTCAAACTTTTTCATGCTACGCAGCTGAAATCGTCTGAACTTTTGGTTGCTTGAATGTATTGTTCTGAAATCGGGTTTGTGAAATCCTGTCAACTGTATCATAGATACATTTTGTCGGCATTGTCTTGCCATTTGTCTTGATGAATATATTCCCGTCATATAGCAATATATCAATACTTTTGACAGTATAACTGGATTATAGTGACTTGCTCTGCCTCCTCTTGTATTTTTTCAAACACTTCCCTGTTTCTTAGTTCATCTACTGTCTTGCTTACTATTCTTACAAAATGAGTTTCGGGCACCAACTCTTCCAAACTCGGTGGCAATAACCATTATTCACTTAGAGTTTATAGGTGATTTTTCGCTTACGCCTCTGCTCTGATTTGAAGTTTAGTAGATTTAATTGTCTGTAAATTTTAAAATAATAAGGGACTGGCTACTTTTGGAACAGCCCCTCATTGTTTCTACCTCAATCTCACTTCTCGCCGTCCACTGTCTTGGGGAGAATCAGGTTCAAAAGGATTCCCACCACCGTGGCCAGGGCAATGCCGCCTAAGGAGAAGGTAAAGTCTTTTCCCACCTGGAACGGCAGGAGGCCACCACCGATCACAATCACCAGAATGACAGAGGAGATGGTGAGGTTCCGCTTGTCCTTGTAGTCAACGCCGCTTTCCACAATGGTACGCAGACCGCTGGAGGCAATCAGACCGTAGAGGAGCATGGAGATGCCCCCCATCACCGGTCCGGGAATGGTCTGGATGATGGCACCAAACTTCTGGATGAAGGACAAAACCAGCGCCACCACCGCGGCTCCACCAATAACCCACACGCTGTAGACCTTGGTGATAGCCATGACGCCGATGTTCTCGCCATAGGTGGTGTTGGGCGGACCGCCCCAGAGGGCTGCCCAGGCGGAGGCCAAACCGTCTCCCAGCAGGGTGCGGTGCAGGCCGGGATTCTTGTAGAAGTCCTGTCCCACAACTCGGGAGGTCACCAGTGTGTCGCCCAAGTGCTCGCAGATGGTGGCCAATGACACGATGATGAAGGTGACGATGGGAACCAGGCTGAACTTGGGGATGGCGAACTGGGGCAGTCCAAACCAGTTGGCCTGCTGGACAACGGAGAAGTCAATGAGCTTGTAGGCAGGAAAAATCATTCCCATAATCAGGGTGAACAGGTAGCCGCCCACCAGTCCGATGAGGATGGAGATGGTGTTGAAGAAGCCCTTGAAGAAGATAGTGGCCACAATGGCGATGGCTAGTGTTACAATGGCGATGGAGAAGTACACCAGAGAGTACTGGTCGCCGTTCATCATGGCGGAGGTCATGGCAGTGGGGGCCAAGTTCAGACCGATGACGATGATGACAGAGCCAATGACTACTGGCGGCAGCGCCCGGTCCAGCCACTTGGTTCCCGCCAGCTTGACGATTCCTGACACCAGGGCATAGAAGATGCCGGCGCAGAAGGCTCCACCTAGGGCGTAGGTCATTCCGTACTCAGCGGAGATGCCAATGAGGGGCGGGATGAAGGCGAAGGATGAGCCAAGGAAGGCGGGAACCTTTGCCCCGGTAATCAGGATGTACAGCAGTGTTCCCGTTCCCGCCGTAAACAGGGCGGTGGAGGGGCTCAAGCCCGTCAGCAGGGGAACCAGTACGGTGGCCCCAAACATGGCGAACACGTGCTGGAAGCTCAAGGGAATCCAGCGTGCAAGGGGTGGCCGGTCGGCAGGCCCCAGAATCTGTTGGTTTTTTGACATGGTAGCTCCTCTTGGCGGCTTGAATCTGTCGTGTTTCCGGATAGCCGCACAACAACAATCAACAGAAAGATACCATAAAAAGAAAGGACCGTAAAGACGGCCCCATCTTTTGAAAAAATATTGGCAATGGCGTTTCGGAAACAAAGCTCCCTCAGCACGCCGCAGGCGTGCGACTGGTTCCCGCCTTAGCGACGGAGTTTCGGAACGAAACTCCCTCAGCACGCCGCAGGCGTGCGACTATCCCTTCACTGCACCGGAAAGCACACCCCGGATGATGTATTTCTGGCAGGAAAGGTAGAAAATCACCACCGGCAGCATGGCCAGCACCAGCATGGCCATCATGGCGCCCATGTCCACCGCACCGTAACCACCCCGCAGGTACTGGATGGCGATGGGAATGGTCTTGTAGTCTGTTCCGATGGTGAGGTAGGGCAAAAGGTAGTCGTTCCACACCCACATGATTTCCAGTATGGCGATGGTGATGCCGGTGCTTTTCAGCATGGGGACAATCACGTGAAAGAAGATTTGCGGCGGGGTGGCGCCGTCAATCATGGCGGCCTCCTCCATGGACAGGGGGATGGACTTGATGAAGCCGGAGAACATGAAGGTGGACATGCCGCAGCCAAAGCCGATATAGATCAGGATGATGCCGAAGGGATTGTCCAGATGCAGCAGGTTGGCCATCTTGCTCATGGTGAACATCACCATCTGGAAGGGCACAATCATGGAGAACACCAGGCTGTAGTACACGCCGCTGGTGAACTTGTTCTTCACCCGGGTGATGAACCAGGCCAGCATGCTGCTCACCAGGAGGATGCCCGCCACGGAGGCCACGGTAATCCACAGGGAGTAGCCGAAGGCCTTGAAGAACTTAATCTTGGTGATGCCGGTGACGTAGTTTGCCAGCCCCACAAAGGTGGAGTTGTCGGGATTGGTGGAGGGCAGCCGGAAGGGCTCCGTGGAGATGAACAGCCGTCCCTTGAAGGAGTTCATCAGCACCACCACAATGGGAAGCAGCACATAGATGGCCGCCAGCACCAAAAAGGCGAAGATAAACCACTTGGCGTTCTTGTTCTTCTGAATCATGCTCATTGCTCAACCTCCTTGCTCCGGGTGATTCTCAGCTGCAGCAGGGCGATGGTGGCTACGATGATGGTGAACACCACCGCCTTGGCCTGGCCAACCCCCTCGAATCCTGTGCGGCCATAGAAGGTGTTGTAGATGTTCAGGGCCAAAAGCTCCGTCTGCTTGCCCGGCTCCCCAGCGGTGAGGGCTAGGTTCTGGTCAAAGAGCTTGAAGCCGTTGGTCATGGTCATGAAAAGACAGATGGTGATGGAGGGCATGACGCTGGGGATGATGATCTTGGTGAGGGTGGTCCACCAGCCGGCACCGTCAATGGCGGCGGCCTCCAGCATGTCTCCAGGAATGTTCTGGATGGCGGCGATGTAGATGACCATCATGTAGCCCACGTTCTGCCAGTTCATCAGCACCACCAGTCCCCAGAAGCCGTACTTCGGGTCGCTGACGATGGTGACGCCGTACTTGTACAGCACGCCGTTGATGATCACCTGCCAGATCCATCCCAGCACGATGCCGCCGATGAGGTTGGGCATGAAGAAGATGGTGCGGAACAGGTTTGTCCCCGGCACCCCCTTGGTGAGAATCAGGGCAAGCCCAAAGGCAAAGAGGTTGATGGACACCACGGAGACGATGGTAAACTTCACCGTCAGCCACAGGGCCGAGTTGAAGTAGTTGTCTATGGTGAAGGCCTTGATGTAGTTGTCCAGACCTACCCACTGGGCGTTGGTGACATTGGTGAATTCACAGAAGGACAGGTAGATTCCCATGAACAGGGGAATCAGGAACGCAATCAGGAAGCACACGATGCCCGGCAGGGCAAAGAGGGGAAAATATTTTCCCAAGGACCTTTCCATAACCATACTGAATCTCCTTGAAAAAAGGGGGCCTCCCAATTGACAGCCCCCTCAAGCTAATGCAACCGCTTAGTTGTTCTTTATCTTCCACTCGGCGGCCCACTGGTCTTGTGCAGTCTTCACTACAGTGTTCCAGTCAGCCTTGCCCTCGAAGTAGGCCAGCAGCGCTGAGCCCAGGGCGTTCTTCCATTCCTCGGAGGGAATGGCGGCAAAGGTCCAGCCGATGGAGGTGACGCCGCTCTTGTTCATCCAGATGCTCACCTGCTGGGACAGGGGATCGGTGGGCAGCTCGGCCTCGCTGAAGCTGTTGAAGGGAGTGATGAACTTCAGGTCCTCGGACACCAGCTTCTTTCCGGTGGGGGAGCTGAACAGCCAGGTGAGGAAGAGGTCTGCGGCCTGCTGGGCCTCGGGGCTGGCGTTCTTGTTGATGCACAGGTAGTTCTCCGTTCCCACGCAGAGGCCGGCATTCATCTCGCCGTCAATGCCCATGTACAGGGGCAGGAACTTGATGTCAGCAGCGGCAACCTTGTTGCCGGGGGTTCCCAGAATCTGAGCGGCTGCCCAGTTTCCGTTCTGCACCATGGCGCACTGGCCCAGGGCAAACTCCGCCATGGAGTCGTCCACGCTCTTGGAGCCCAGCAGGGTTTTGGGAGTGAGGCTGTTGTTGGTGTACAGATCCATCAAATCCTTGAAGTTCTTGTTGTAGGTGAAGTCCAGCTTGTCGGCTGCCAGTCCGGTGAGGACAGGGGAGGTGCCGGGGGCCTTCTGCAGGAACTCATAGTACAGGGGAACGTTCACGGTGTGGGTCTGCCACCGCCACTGGTTTCCCGCAGCCATGGAGGTGCTGGCAAAGACACCCTTGATTCCCAGTGCGGCACTGTTCTTCTGCATGTCCTCAACCACCGCCTTCAGTGTGGCGAAGTCCTTGATCTCCTCGGCTGAAGCGATGGTCACCGCCTTGTTGGGCAGTGCGAAATACTTGCTCATGATGGCGTTGTTGTAGATGATTCCGTAGCCCTCAACAGCATAGGGGATGGCGGCAACCTTGTCGTCCAGCTTCAGTGCCATGGACTTGTCTGCCAAAAGCTTGTAGAAGTTTGTGTTGTCCAAGGGGGCAGCATCGTTGCGGGAACCTTCAAGTCCCACAGGACCGTTGGTCTGGAAGATGACCGGGGGATTTGACTTTGCCTGCTCGCTTTTCAGTGTCTGCTCGTAGGTTCCGGAGGCAGCGGTGACAACCTTCAGCTTGTAGCCGGGGTTCTCCTTCTCGAAGGCAGGGATGACCTTTGCCTCGTAAACGTCGGCAATCTCAGGCTTGAAGTTCAGGAAGTAGATTTCCTGGGCCTTTTCCTTTCCACCACCAGCAAACAGCATGGTGCCTGCCAGTGCCAGCATCAGGGTGATACCAGGTGCTTTCTTCATAACACAACTCCTTTTGGTGTATAGTGAAATCTAGAAATTGCAGGCAGGTGACGGACACACCGCCGTTCCTTCCTGTAACAATTTTAACACTCTCTAAAATATATGGTAAACCGATTTACTAGCTCTGTCAAGGAAGAAAAGCGATAAAATGAGTATTTTCCGACAGAAACCATGCGTCCAGCTTCGGGTCATAGAAGATTCCACTGAATAAAATGTAGTGGATGATGGCGCTGTTTTCAAACAGGGCAAGCTGGAGTGAATCTTTCTGTAAATATGCCGAAAATTCAAGTATGAACAGATTTCGTTTTTCAATCCCTTGTTTGATGGTGCTGTTTCTGGCCAGCCTTCTGTCCGCCCAGTCCAGCTCTCCCCTCCATATCGGAATCGATGATATCCGACTGGACAACATCCGCTCAGAGGAGGACGGCAGTCTCCAGGGCTTCATGCTCTATGTCCGGCAGAAGGAGGGCATGAAGTCAGTCCTTTTGACGGAGACGACACGCTCTGCCGATGGTATGGCCACCAATTACGCCTACCGTGCCTTGGAGTGGAATCCTGTCAATGGCGATGAAAAGCGTCTGCTGAACGGCCAGCCACTGGTGTCCCAGTATGCTCGGTTCAGCATCATAGACTCCACTGCGGAAAGTCATCCAGAGCTGGGGACGGCCTTCTGCCTGTTCATTCCTCTGGAGATGGAGTACGGCTATCCCTGGTCCCGCAGTGGACGCACCAAGGTGGACATAGGCACCTTCATCAATATCCGAGCCTTTGGGGCGGCCTACGGGGACTATAGTAATGGCTATGAGGACAATCCCTTCATGTTCGATTTGGGAACCGTGCCGATGGATCCGCCTGCCCCTACTGCTCTGACTGACAGCTACAATCCCCAGGCGGTCACTGCCTTTGACCTAATTGCCAGGGAGGCGGGTGGTACCATCACCTATTCCAAGGGGCCGGAAACCATTGTTGACGACATTATCAATGTGCTGGAGGAACTGGATCCCAACCGCCCGGCGGAAATTGTCTTTGTCCTGGATTCCACCGGCAGCATGAAGGACGATGTTGCACAGTTGCGGGAAAGCTTGATTCCTCGGCTGGAGGAGGCCTTGGTCGACTTTGACTCCATGCGGCTGGGGTTGCTGCTGTATCGGGATTATGTCGATGGCTACAGCTTCCGGGGGGTGCCGGTACGCTTGTATCCCTTTGCGGATAGTGTGGAGGGGTTCAAGGAGCACCTCTTTGACTTCACCATCAAGGGAAATGAAGGGGGCGATGTTCCGGAGGCAGTCTATGAGGCATTGTATGCTGCCATGGACTTCTACTCGTGGAATGAGGAAAGCCAGAAGAAGGTGGTGCTCATCGGTGATGCGGAACCTCATAGCAAGCCTCGTGGTTCAAAGAAGTATACCCGAGAGCTAGTGGTTGCCACCGCCTTGGACGGGAATTTCACCATCGACACCATCATCATCCCCGATGGAAAGTCTTCTGTTGACAGGAAATAGCTCCTACTCTTGGACTGGTTTTTCCATGAGGCCCGCTTCAATCAGCTCCTTTTCCGGCACCTTTGCCATGTCCAGTTCTGCCAGCTTCTTGAAGGCAGCAGGAAGGGTTCCTGTGGTGTCGGTGTCATAGTAGGAGAGAATTCGCTGCAGGTCGGGAATGGCTTGCTGCCACTTCTTCTGCTTTACCTTCAGGTGGGCAATCTCATATTCGGCTTCCACCAGCTTGTCCATCTGGTCTCCGTAACGGATGATGATGGTCTCGTAGTAGGCCTGGGCGGCCTTCACGTTACCCTTGTCGTAGCTATCTTGGGCAAGATTGACGAGTTCATCGGCGGTCAGGTTCTGTGGAATGTCCTTGGGTGCTGTCTGGCAGCCCAAGAACAAGATGCCTGCCATGGCAACAGAAATGAAAAAAAATGCACGCTTCATGAATTTAGTATAGCATAGGTGAATCTAAAGTAAAAGGGGGAGGGAGCCCAGTAACCTGTCCCTGACTCGGTTTCTCTCCATGGCTCCCCGCTGGAAACGCTGGGGAGTCCATCTGTATGCTAGGGCTTGGGGCTGACTTCCCGTTTCAACTGCTGCACGGTCTCCAGCGGGAGGCTGGTGCAGCGGGCCACCATCTGGGGAGCCAGCCCTCGGACAGAAGGTTCCTGGCCGTCTCCAGCTTGGTCTGGTAGGCACCACGCTCCAGCCCTTGCTCCAAGCCGATAGAGATGCCTTTCTCACAGCTTAGGAAGAGAACAGTCTCTTCGGCCTTCTTCTGCCTCCCGCCCCGCTGGTACGTTCGTTTACGGTCCTGGTGGTAGGGCTCCACCAGGTCGGGTAGCAGGGAGGGGAATTATTTTTTCTTCAGCAGGGCGGCGAAGGGATTGTAGGTCTCCCCGTCGTCCTGCTGGCTGCCTAGGAACTGTGCGGTGTCATTGTCCTGCTGGCTGCTGCTTGCTGGTCGCAGACTGATGCGCCGCTGGTCCAGATCCACGTCCTTCACTGCCACCTCCATGGTGGAGCCTGCCTTGAACTTGACCCGCAGGTTCGTGTTCCGGTTCTCACCCTGCAGCTCGGAGATATGCACCAAGCCGTCCAATCCCGGTTCCAAGGTCACAAAGAGGCCGTAGTCGGTGACCCGGGCGATGGTTCCAGTGTGCTTGGAGCCTGCGGGATACTTCTGGCTGGCGGTATCCCAGGGGTCTGCCATGAGACTCTTGAGGCTGACGGAGACACGTTCCCGTTCCCAGTCGGTGGAGATGACCTCCACCTGAACTTCCTGCCCCACCTGCAGTACGGTGGAAATGTCCTCCACCCGGCCTCGCCCCACCTGGGAGATGGGCAGCAGGGCCTTGAAGCCGTCGATGTCCACAAAGGCACCGAAGCTTTGGAGGGATTCTACCCGGCCCTTTACCACGGAGCCCACGGTGATGTTCTTGCTGATGTCTGCGAGCTGCTGGCGGTGCTCTGCCTCCATCACGGCCCGGTTGGACACCAAGATGTTCCGTCCCTTCTCCTTGTACTCCTGGATTTTGAAGGTCAGCACTCGACCGATGTAGGCGGCGGCCTCCTCCTTCTGGCGGAATCCCATCTGGGAGTAGGGGCAGAAGGCTCTGGCATTTCCCAGTTTCACTTCAAAGCCGCCCTTGATTTCCTTTTCCACCTTGCCCTCCACGGGAATGCCGCTCTGCCATGCCTGCTCCAGCATGGAGTTATCAGTCTTGTCTGCAGATAACTTGGTGGTGAACCGCATCTCGCCGCCCCGCTCGCCGGTGAAGAAGGCCTTGACCTTGTCGCCCTCCTTCAGGCTGCACTGGCCCTCCTTGTCGGTGAACTCGGCCTTGTCGATGATGCCCTCGCTCTTAGCATTCAAGTCTATAAAAACGCAGTCGTTGGTGACGGCCACCACCACTGCCTCAATCTCTTGTCCTGGGGTAAGTCTGCTCATATTCGTTCTAGCTCCTTAATCATTGTTCTTGTTTGACAGTTTCGTCCGCTGGCGACAACATCAGCCATGGACCAGCTGCTTGATGGCATCCAGCAGCTGGCTGTACTCCGTGAAGGCGGGGATGGCCGGATGGTCGGCGATGATGTGCTCTGGTGCCCGGAACAGGAAGCCAGCCTGGGAGGCGGTGATCATGGCCAGGTCGTTGAAGGAGTCCCCGGAGGCGATGGTGTCGTAGCCCATGGACTGGAAGCCCTTGATGGCATGGAATTTGCCATTGTTCTGCCGCATCTTGTAGTCCACAATCTTTCCGTCGGCAGCCACCACCAGCTCGTTGCAGAAGATAGTGGGCATTCCCAGCTTTTCCATCAAGGGGGCGGCGAACTGGGTGAAGGTGTCCGAGAGGATCACCACCTGGGTCACCCGCCGCAGCTGGTCCAGGAATTCCTTTGCTCCCGGAAGAGGGTCGATGCGGGCGATGGTGGCCTGAATTGCCTGGAGCCCCAGCTCGTGCTCCTCCAGGATGGCCAACCGCTTCTTCATTAGCACGTCGTAGTCGCTGATGTCCCGGGTGGTGAGCCGCAGCTCCGGGATGCCAGTGGCCTCGGCAAAGGCAATCCAGATCTCAGGCACCAAAACGCCCTCCAAATCAAGGCAGGTTATATACATATCAATTCCTCGTGTAGTAGTCTGGCTCCGGGATGGGGCTCCCTGGAGTCGGAAAAATCCCTACCATTGTACCACAAAGCCCGTGGAATTGATAGTACCAGACCCCCTGTCTTTTTGGCTCAAGCTGTGCTATACTTCATGGTGAAGTCTGTGCCGTGACTGGGATGGCCTTCTCGTCAGTGATAATTTCAGGAGGTAGCCTATATTATGGAAGGAAAACAGACGCTGGGCGGGGCCGTCAGCAGCTTTGAGCAGCAGTTCAAGAAATTCCAGGATTCGGGCAACAAGCCGCCGGAATTCCTGTTGCCCAAGAAGCGGGCCGCTGCCAAGACCCTGGCCACAGAGAAGGCCCGCAAGGGAAAGCGGGACGTGGTGGCCGCCTATCGGGAGCTCTTGTGGCCAGAAGCCACCTTCGGGGACTTTTCCGCCATTGCCCAGCAGCTGGAGGATGACAAGAAGCTTCTGGTGCGGGCCTACGATCTTTTCGTTGCTCTGGTGGACGTGAACCGCCAGCTGGGAGACCAGGACACCTTCATTGAGGACTTCACCATTGCATCCCCCCTCACCCAGCGGGAGCGCTACACCACTGGCTCGGACTTTGTGTACCTCCAGTTCTGGCTCCAGTGGGAGGCCAAGCGAACCGACTATGTGCCGGTGCTGCGCCTTGCCCGTGGACAGCCCGGCTGGCAGCTGGTGTTCGTCCCCAGTGGCAGCTTCTCCTGGACGGACTGGGAGCTTTCCGTGGTGCAGCTTCTGGAGGAGGAGTTCTACAAGGGGAGGATGCCGGGATTAGGCGCTGCCGACGCTGCCGATGGCTCTGACGCTGCGGTGGAGGCGAGAAGCTGACAAATGAGCTGAGGAAAGGTGGTCTCACGGTGCATACGCAATGGGGGTACTGTGGCAGAATCCATGGTGTAGAATTCATATTGTTCTTGTGTGTGGGGCCAACAGATGCCAAGTCCCTGTAATTTACCTTGGAATCTATTGGTGGCGTTGTTGCAGATGACGAGGTGCTCCAGCTGGGTTACAAGTTCCTGGGACAAGAGACGGATTGATGGGGAAAGGGAAGGGGTATTTAAGATGGCATTTGTAATTTCCCTCAAATCGATATATTCGGTGTATACGATATCATAGGAAGTACAACTTTGGCGAAGGGATTGAACTGCCGCCTGCTCTTCCATCGAGGCATTGCTCAGGGAGTCTGTCCATTGGGTGAAAGTGATACGGAAGCTGGGCAGACTTTCTGTTGCCATGGCGGAGTAGGAGATGCTGGTGACAGTATTCGAATAGAATTCCTTGAAGGATTCCACCGAGACCAGGGCGAATTCTCGGTCTGTTATGTCAGGTGTTTTTGTAAGATGGGAAAGAATTGCTTTGTAGTTGCTGCCGGTTCCGGGAACGTTGGCTTGGGAGCCGACAATGTAGGTTGCCTCATGTTCCAGTTGCCACACGGTCTCCCTCCTCCACTAGCTGCAGGACTGCCGCCGCCACGAAGGTCTTGGTAATGCTGTAGATGTAGTGGAGGGTTCCGCTCCCGTTTGACTCTCTGGTGGACAGGGATGTATAGCCTGTGTCTATGGAAAAGTCCACATCGTTTCCCTGCACCGCTACGGATACGGCGGTCTGGATGTTGTGCTGGTCCAGGAAGGAGTGGACGGTCTTGATGAGGGCGGGATGCGAGGTGCTATAGACGTGGCAAGTGGCGCTGGCAATTACTTGGCCGTCCCGATTGCACTGGGCCTGGACAGTGTGCCGTTTCTCATGGGGACTGGCGGTGGCAGAAAGTGAGGCTCCTTTGCCCTCTACTGTGCCGCCGTCCACCAGCCAGGTGATGGCACAGTCTTGCGGCAGATGGCTGGCTGTCACTGTGAAGGTGCTGCTCGGAGCCACCACATCCGACTGTGGCTGTATAGCGAATGCCGCTGGAGTCTCCTGGTTGTGCCTGCACGCTGATAGGAGCAGGATGGCCAGCACTCCCGCCGCCAGCAGAGAGATTCTATTACTGGTATTTGTACACATACAGCGTCTCCTTGCACGGGTTAATTCTGTTTTCGGCGGAATCCTCCTGGCCCTCCGGCAGGTTGAACCAGGTGAAGGTGACGGTGTCCTCCGTGTCCCGGTGTAGCTCCACGTACTGCGGGGCATCGGGCGCGCCGTCAAAGAGCCGGTACACGGCCTTCTGGTTGGCCTCATCCACGGATATTTCCTTCATGCCCTGAAGGATGTTTGGTACATCTATCTCACCCCTATCCAGCAGAATTGTTTTTGGAAAACTGTTTGCTATTATAGAACGATCCTTATTTATGTAACCAATTAGTTTGCTGTTGTCCGATAACTTTACTTGTCTGTATTTTATTTGCCTCATTGATGTGTCCTGATATACCAGAGCGGGAAGCCAGTTGTATACAGTGCTTTGGGGATAATATCCTATTTGGGGAGCATATAGTTGTTGGTTTATTATGTCAGTATTATTGATGGTCAGCCTGTAGGTGAAATAATCAATATGATTTTCTGTCTTAATGAGCTGGAGATTGCATTGGGCTTCTCCTATGATTTCGCCTTCATATCCATGTTTTGCAATGGGATTGTAACTGAATGCTTTTTGATTTTGCTGGGGAATGGTAATAAAGCTGTTGTCATCGATGATTTTATTCCACAAGTGTAACAGGAGGCAACATTTTCCGTTGTCGAATTCTAGGATAATGTTCATAACGGTGACATACAATCGGTAGTTCCCGGTGTATTCTCGTATGGGAACATATTTTCCAGTGCTATCTGGTATAGAGAGGTGTTGAGGAACAATACTTCTGAGAGGAGCATTGGTGTCTGACTGCCACTGAGACCATTGCGAGAATGCTGCATCGTAAAGGTTCATTCCAACATCGTTTCTTGCCCAGTCAGGATAGTTCATTATGAGTGCTCCAATATTTTCCACTCTTTTTTTTTCTGTTAAAGAAGGACAGCCGGTGAGGAGGACGCAGAGGAGCAGGACGGCGGAGATGGGGATTTGTTTCTTGGTCATTGTGGTCTCCTTTGGTAAATTTGTGTGTCGCGTTTCTGAATAGAAAACCGACATACGTCTGATTACTTATGCATCAGATTGAACGAGAAGAAGTGATAGAAGGGATTGTACGTCTCCCAGCCATTGTCGTATCCATTCCCATCAATCACTTTTATGTACGACCACTTGAAAATCCACCAGCCCTTCTCATCGTAGGCCACCACATTGCGGTAGTGGAGACCGCCGGTAAGTTGGCTCAGGCCGGACACTCCCCGCCAGTTTATGCCGGGAAGGTTGTTGTTGATGCAGGTGTTGGGGACAACCCCCAGGGCAAGGGTAACTTTGTAATTCGAGTAGCTTGCCACCGCATTGCCGAGATTCCACGGCCACGTCGCCCCCGTAAAAACGCCGCTGGTGATAATGCCCATCTTGGATTCCAAGGTGTTCACTCGGCTTGACCAGGAGAGATTGTTCCAAGTTTCAAGATTTTGCAAGCCATTCTCATGGATAAAGTCCAATAAAAATCCTGCTGAGGTAGGGCCACAATAGTTGTAAGAGGTGGGGTCTGCCTTGTCAATCATTCCCTGATCCACGCTCTTCCTCGGCTCGGAGCGTGAGCTGCCCCGGAAGGCCATGGAGCCCAGGCTGCCCTTGTTGGCCTTCGCCATGGCCCACAGCTGCGCGGTCTCCTCCCGCCATGCGGCAAGTTCGGACTCTATGGCGGCGGTGTCCAGCTGCCCGGCCAGCTCCGGGTGCTGCCCAAGCATCTCCTCGGCGGTCAGCACCCTGGCAAGCTCCCCAGCGTCCTTCCCGGTTGCCGGATCCAGCACCCGCTGGAACTCCACGCTCCCGCCCCTGCTCACTGACACCGAGGCCACTGCGTGGGAAGGGTAGTCGTCGTCCACGATGCGGGGAATGTCGTCCTTGTCCAGCGCCCCCGTCAGGTACAGCTGGCTCAGCTCGTCCATGTAGCCGTCCATGGGGAACACCCTTGCGATGGGGCCTCCCAAATCCTCCCGGGCGTTTCCGGCGATGGCGGCCACCACCCGCTCCCCGTCCATGACCCGGAACTCGTAGTAGCGCACAGTTCCCTCCGCATCATAGATGGCGATGGGAATCTCCCAGAGGGTGGCGGAGGCGGGGAAGTCTCCCGCCGAGATGAAGTCCTCCAGAGCAAGCTGGGCGAACTCCCTGGACAGCTGCCAGTCCACAATGCCCTCTCCGCCCCGGCTGAGCATGGCGTTCAGGTCATGCTCGGATGCCAGCAGCTCCATCTCCCGGCGGAGGGAGGTGTCCATGTCCTGCTGGCGGGTGGCGTTCCCACAGCCCAGCACAAAGGCCGCCATTACCAGGCTGACGGCGGTAATTGTTGTGAATCCTCTCATCTTTTTCCTCCTCTTTGGATGAGTGGGTATAGCTCCATTGTGGGGCATGAATTCCCAGTTGTCAAGTTAGGCCAGGGTAATTTTAACGGAATTTTAATTGTTGCATGGATTTAACCTCTTTTTTATAGATATGGAGTTATCTATAAAAATAAAGATCAATGGCCAGCAGCCCTGCTGCCGTCGCTGCCGTCACGGAGATTCTATTTCTGCACATACAGCGTCTCCTTGCGCGGTTTAATTCTGTTTGCGGCGGAATCCTCCTGGCCCTCCGGCAGGTTGAACCAGGTGAACAGGACGGTGTCCTCCGTGTCCCGGTGTAGCTCCACGTACTGCGGGGCATCGGGCGCGCCGTCAAAGAGCCGGTACACGGCCTTCTTCTGGCTATCATCCAAGGAGACCTGCTTCATGCCGCCGTGGTAGAAAAGCTCGTTGGCAGTGGCCTGCCCCAAGTTGTCATAGCCGTGGGTGGAGGCACTGAAGCACCTGAACCCGGTGGTGACAAGGTCCTGCTCTCTAATTCTTGGTTTTTGGAACACATACTTTGGATTGTAGGTATCGGGTTCCTTGTGGAATGTATCTGGTAGCCAGCTGGGAACAGTGTTGCTGGTAAAATACGGCTCCTTCATGGCGGTGAAATCTGTGTTGACCATCTCGGTCTCGGCAATATTGAGTTTGTAGTTGAAAAGGAACTGTTTGTCATCTTCCGATTTTTTTGTCATGGTTACGGTGGCAGTCTTGTCCTGGGAAGAATCAGAGAAATCGAATTTCGCTGTGCCGGAGAAGGTGAACGAGTCGGGCGTTGTCTGGGGGATGGTGATGTCAGTGGAGTCGTGGTCGTCCTCCGTCACTTTTGCCAGCCAGACATACAGGAACACGACAGCCATTCCGTCATCAAATTCTATGCCAAGGTTCTGGCCTATCATCACCAGCCGGTATTTTCCGGTGTAGTCCTGCCGGTTGTATTTAGCTGGCAGCAACTGACTGAGGGCAGATCCTGCCCAATCCTGCCATTTGGAGAACGATTCTCCGGGGCGGGCAGCGTATGACCATTCAGGCAAATTTGCAATGCCCTTGCCTATGTTCTGGTAGAGGTTCATCCAGCAGTTGCAGGGGCAGCCGGTGAGGAAGACGCAGAGGAGTAGGACAGCGGCGATGAGAAGTATTTTCTTGGTCATTGTGGTCTCCTTGAGACAGGTAATGAGCTGGTATACATCCATTGTGGGGCATGAATTCCCAGTTGTCAAGTTAGGCCAGGGTAATTTTAACGGAATTTTAATTGTTGCATGGATTTAACCTCTTTTTTATAGATATGGGGTTATCTATAAAAATAAAGATCAATGGCCAGCAGCCCTGCTGCCGTCACGGAGATTCTATTTCTGCACATACAGGGTCTCCTTCCGCAGGACACTCCTGTTCGTGGTGGCATCTTCTTGGCCCTCCGGCAGGTTGAACCAGGTGAACAGGACGGTGTCTTTCGTGTCCCGGTGCAGCTCCACGTACTGCGGGGCGTCGGGGGCGCCGTCAAAGAGCCGGTACACGGCCTTCTGGTTGTCATTGTCCACGGAGATTTCCTTCATGCCGCCGTGGTAGGTGGGGGCTGGCAGGTAGGAGGAGTGTTCAAGGTGGACGTTGTACACTCCGTTGTTTCCTAGCGCAGGGGGAGAGTAGAAGTGCGTGTAGCTGGTGTAGTGATTCCCCGAAAGCTTCCCTATAATATTGCATTCCTCGCTGGAATCTTGCCTGGAAGAGCCGTCCTTTCTGACGTAGAGTCTTGACGGCAACCACGTGTGGACGGAATTCTGCTTGTCTGCAAACCATTGTTCAGTGTAGACATGGAATTTCTCATTGACTATGGGCTGTCCGTCTATGCTCAGGATGTAGGAGAACGTCGTCCGTCCTGTAGCCTCTTGGGTTCCTTTTGTCATAGTGCAGGCGAATTCTCCGATGTCCTGTCCTCCATAGAAACCGTATTTAGCTGTCCCATTGAAGCTGAATAGGTCGGGATCTGGTTGTGGAATGATGAGGGGGGTGTCGTAGTTTTCCTTTGTCGGTTCTTCCATGAAAAGGTAGAGCAGCCCGCATTCATACCCGTTGTCAAATTGAATGTAAAGAGTTTGCTCCCCAAGCTCGAGTTGGTAGAATCCCTTATAGTCGTAGACGCTCATTCTGTCATCAAAGGCAAAGTCTGAGGGGACGAGTTTGCGAAGGCTGCTGGCCTGCTCATCTTGCCAGAGCTTCCAATCTGACACACCTCCTGTACTTGTGCAGCTTACAGCCCATTGTGGATAGTTTGAAATCAGCCGCCCCCTGAGTTTTACCTCTTCTGGCAAGGAATACCAAGTTGTACAGCCGGTGAGAAGGACACAGAGAAGCAGGACGGCGGAGATGGGGATTTGTTTCTTGGTCATTGTGGTCTCCTTGAGACAGGTAATGAGCTGGTATACATCCATTGTGGGGCATGAATTCCCAGTTGTCAAGTTAGGCCAGGGTAATTTTAACGGAATTTTAATTGTTGCATGGATTTAACCTCTTTTTTATAGATATGAGGTTATCTATAAAAATAAAGATCAATGGCCAGCAGCCCTGCTGCCGTTGCTGCCGTCACGGTTGGTGTGGCGGTTGACAAATGCGGGGGAGTGCAGGGGGGATGGTGGAGCCTGTATCCATGAATTCGTAGAAAAGCTTTGTACTAAATTGGATAAATGTAGTGGAATGTGATAGGAGGGGAGGCTATGGGCAGCTGGGATAGGGTTTTGGATTCTATTCTCTCTGGCGTTCAGGATGCCAACATCAATTTCAAAGATTTGACCAAGCTGTTGGAAATGCTTGGATTCAACTTGCGGATAAAGGGAGACCATCATATTTTTATACGACAGAATGTGGTGGAAATCATCAATGTGTAGCCGAAAGGAAGCAAGGCAAAGCCATATCAAGTGAAACAGGTACGGAATAGTATTTTAAGGTACAAGTTGGGGGGTGAGCTATGAATCGGTATGAGATTGTGGTGTATTGGAGCGACGAGGACGACTGCTATATTGCCGAGGTGCCGGAGCTTCCCGGGTGCATGGTTGATGGTGCCGACCGGCAGGAGGTGGTGCGCAATGTGGAGCTGGTGATTGACCAATGGCTTGAGACCGCCCAGGAGGAAGGACGGCCAATTCCCGTTCCAAAGGGGAGGCTCATGTACGTCTAGCTTGTGCATGAAGTAACCCGAAGGTACAGTCTAAAAAAAAAGCGGAAGCCGTAAAGGAGGCCACTGAAAAAGGTCTCCAATTTTAAGGCCTGAAAAAAAAGCCAGATTTTTGAGAAAAAAATCTCATAAATCTGGCTTTTGCTCTTT
>CAMGSV010000002.1 GCA_946061495.1 uncultured Spirochaetales bacterium
CCCGGTCAGCATGAGCTGGCCCCCATCTACACCACCACCAACATCGCCGCCGACAACAACCAGATCACCATGGAAATCATGAAGAAGCTGGCTCCCCGCCACGGGCTGGTGTGCCTGCTCCACGAAAAGCCCTTCCAGGGTGTCAACGGCTCCGGCAAGCACAGCAACTGGTCCCTGTCCACCGACAAGGGGGAGAATCTTCTGGAGCCGGGCAACACCCCGGAGGACAACGCTCAGTTCCTGCTGGTGCTCTGCGCCATCATCAAGGGAATCGACGAGTACCAGGACCTCCTGCGGATTTCCGTAGCATCGGCAGGCAACGACCATCGTCTGGGGGCCAACGAGGCACCTCCCGCCATCATCTCCATGTTCTTAGGAGACGAGCTGGAATCCATCCTTGAGTCCATCCAGAAGGGCAAGCCCTTCGACCGCAAGGCAAAGCAAGTGATGCAGCTGGGAGTGGACGCACTGCCCGCCTTCCCCAAGGACAACACCGACAGGAACCGCACCTCCCCCTTTGCCTTCACCGGCAACAAGTTTGAGTTCCGCTCCCTTGGCTCCAGCATGTCCATCTCCTGCCCCAACCTCACCCTGAACACCATCGTGGCGGAGGAATTCCGGCAGTTTGCAGACATTCTGGAAAAGTCATCGGACTTCACCAAGGACTTAAACCAGCTCATCAAGACCACCCTGACACACCACCACCGCATCATCTTCAACGGCAACGGCTATTCCCAGGAATGGGTGGAGGAGGCGGCACGACGCGGCCTGTCGAACCTCAAGACCACCTCCGAGGCCCTCCCCCGCTATCTGGAGGAGAAGAACATCGCCCTGTTCAGCGGCCACGGCGTGTACTCCGAGACGGAGATGCGGGCCCGCTACGACATCCTGATGGAAGAATATGTCAATGTGCTGATGATAGAGGCACGGACCATGCTGGACATGACCCAGAAGGAAATCCTCCCCGCCGCCTTCAAGTATGTGGCGGTGCTGGCCACCTCCCTTACCCAGGTGCGGGCCGCCATGATGGGCTTGGAATGCAGGGCCCAGGTCGAGAATCTGCGGCTGGTGCAGGAGACCATCGACAGGATCCACCGTGAGGCCGGCTCCCTCAAGCAGATTCTGGCGGACACCAGCGGCAGCCAGGACCTTACCGCCACCGCCACCTTCTACACCACCTGGATCATTCCGGCTATGGAGGGGCTGCGGGCGGCCGTGGACAGTCTGGAGATGATGATGGGCAGAGAATTCTGGCCCTTCCCCACCTACGGCGACCTGATGTTCACCAACTGAGACTGAAATCCCCAGGGAAGCCTGATTGACTTGGCCTTCCCTGGTACATTGAATACAAGGCCCGCTTCGGCTGGTCATACGACAGGAGGAAATTATGGTTCATACCATCAAGGGGCACAGCCCAAAGATTCACGAGAGCGTCTTCGTCGCCTGGAATTCCGAGATTACCGGAAACGTCACCATTGACGAAAACGCTTCCATCTGGTTCTCCGCCTCAATCCGGGGAGATATGAACAGCGTCACCATCGGAAAGGGCTCCAATGTCCAGGACAACTGCGTCATCCACACCGACTCCAACCGGGGAGCCGTCATCGGGGACAATGTGACGGTGGGACATGGCGCCATCCTGCATTCCTGCACCATCGGCAACAACACCACCGTGGGCATGGGTGCCATCGTGCTGGACGGAGCCAAGGTGGGGGCAAACTCCATGGTGGCAGCCGGCTCCGTGGTTCCCCCCGGCAAGGAATTCCCCGACAACAGCATGATCATGGGCTCACCCGCCAAGGTTGCCAGGGAAATGCGGCCGGAGGAAATCGAGGGCTTTGCCAAGAACTGCCAATCCTACGTGGCCATGGGACAGCTCTACCGGGCGGAGTGCAAGTAAAAGAAAAAGGGTGGCGCAAAGGCCACCCTTGCTAGGATTTAACAACAATCCCAGGTGTATAAGACTCCGGAAAAATCCAGCTGCTGCAAATCTTCTGGGGCAATGAAGAAGTTTCCCACTCCCATATCTCCCCACAAAATATCCTCAGAACTGTCCATTTGAAACAAGAGCCTAGTACAGGCAGCATAGTCTGGGCGAGAAAAACGAGGGTCATCCTGAGTAAAGTAAGGATACCCACCGAGCCAATGGCCTTCATTCCAGTCTGCCATCTGATTATACATGTCTTCACAGAATATATCGTAAAGGCTTGTTCCTTCTGGTGGCAGAGGAAGCCCAACGGCAACAAGGGCTTTTTGTAGCTCCTGCTGAAAATCGTCATGGGCACAGGGCCCCAGCCAAGTGTCTACCAATTCAAAATCAAGCTGGAACTCCCCAGCAAAGGGAAGTTCCGAGTCTTCTTCACTGCAGGTGGTAGGAAGATGTAATTCTGCTACCATAGCTTGAGTAATGGAAGCATCCACCACAGGATGATACACCACCCGCCAATTTTTCTGGCTCATCTGGTTATCAAAATCCAAGCCATAGGCATCATCATTGCTGATAAAAAACTGGAGGAGACCAGCTTTGGGAAATCCTTCCAGCGGTGGCAGCTGTTGACAATCAAATTGAGCAAGCAGAACCAAGGGGCTTCCATCCTCATTTGTTGGATAGGTTTCAGCAGGATTCCAGTAGGGGATGCCACCGAACTTGCTGGCAGTAAGAGCCAGTGGTGATGCAGCCTTTGTGGGATGAAGCCGAATGGCTTTTCGTTGGGTCTGCCGCTGAATCTGAGCCATCAAGAGCTGCTGCTGCTCCAAGCTAAAAAATCCGTCTTGCTCTTCACTTTCATTTGAAGCGGGAGATGACGTTGTTGGTGCCGCTTGGACAGCTTTTTGCTGAGATTTTCCGAATCCAAAAAGCTTTTGTATCAGTCCCTCCATTTTACCTCCACAATTATTTGTCACTACTCCAGCAAGTGTACCACGAATTTATTGGCTGGACAACCTTCGTGTCCTAAATGTATCTGGAATGGCCGCCCTCACTTTACCAAATCCCCCGTCTGCTGTAAAATACCTTCAATATGAAAGCTTCCAATACATTGATTGCCACTCTGCGGGAAGTGCCTGCAGAGGCTGTTATCGCCAGCCACCAGCTGATGCTGCGGGCGGGGCTCATTCGCAAGTTGGGCAACGGCCTGTTCACCTATTTTCCCCTGGGACTGCGGGCCTTCCGCAAGGTGGAGAATATTGTCCGTGAGGAAATGGATGCCGTCGGGGCGCTGGAATGCAAGCCCTCCGTGGTGGTGCCAGGGGAGCTGTGGCGTGAGTCCGGCCGCTGGGAGACCATGGGAGCGGGAATGCTCCGCATGAAGAACCGGGTGGACCAGGAACTGGTGGTGAGTCCCACTGCCGAGGAAGCCTTTACTGCCCTGGTGCGGGACGAGCTTGAGTCCTACAAGCAGCTGCCCCTCACCCTCTACCAAATCAACACAAAGTACCGAGACGAAATCCGCCCCCGCTACGGCGTGATGCGCGGCCGTGAGTTCACCATGAAGGATGCCTATTCCTTCCACACCACGGCGGAAAGCCTGGACGAGACCTACCTCGCCATGGAATCTGCCTACAAGCGGATCTTCAAGCGGCTGGGACTTTCCGTCATTCCCGTTTCCGCCGACTCTGGCGCCATGGGTGGCAGCGGCTCCGAGGAATTCATGGTGGAGAGCGCCGTTGGCGACGACACCCTCATTCTCTGCCCCAACTGCGACTACGCCGCCAACACCGAGAAGGCGGCCTGTGCCCCTGACGTTGCCCTGGACAAGGACGGCAAGCCCCTGGTGGCCACGGAGCTGCCCATCGAGAAGGTGCCCTGTCCCGGCGTGGAGACCATCGCCCAGATGGAGGAATTCTTCAAAATGAGCGCCACCCAGTTCATCAAAGTGCTGATCTACAAGGTGCACAACTGCGAGCTGGACCTGCGGACTGCCCCCGGCGGCCAGGGCTTCAAGCGGGAGGTTGAAGGCGGTGTGCCGGTGTATCCCGTATGCTTCGTTGCAGTGGCCATCCGTGGCGACCTGGACGTGAACGAGGCCAAGCTGGCTGCATCCCTCAAAGCCAGCGAGGTGGAGCTGGCGGAGGAGGCCGACGTCATCGCCTATTCTGGCGCTCCCCACGGCTTTGTGGGACCTGTTGGCCTCACCAAGCTGCCCTTGCTGGCGGACTTCAGCGTCATGACCCAGAAGGAGGACGGCAGCTTTGAGGCCCACCTCCACGACACCGTGACCGGCGGCGGCTCCGCCGACGTGGACAACATCCACGTGGAGCCCATCCGTGACTTCACTCCCTTCATCACCGCCGACGTCCGCACCGTGGTGGCCGGGGACAAGTGTCCCTGCTGCAACAGCGAATTCTACAGCAAGAAGGGCAACGAGCTGGGCCACATCTTCAAGCTGGGCTACAAGTACAGCAAGTCCATGAACGTCACCTACCTTGACGAGAACGGCAAGCAGCAGGTTCCCATCATGGGCTGCTACGGAATCGGGGTGGACAGAGCGCTGGCCTCCATCATCGAGGAGCACCACGACGAGAACGGAATCATCTGGCCCATGAGTGCCGCCCCCTATCAGGTTGCCATCGTGCCGGTAAAGTACGACGGACAGATGAAGGAAGTGGCAGATTCCCTGTATTCCCAGTTACAAAAGCGTGGTGTGGAGGTTTTACTTGATGACAGGAACGAACGTCCCGGCGTAAAGTTCAAGGACATGGACCTGATTGGCATTCCCCTCCGCATTGTGGTGGGTGACAAGACCCTGCCCAATGTGGAGGTCAAGCTGCGCTCCCAAAAGGATGCCCAGCTGGTGGCCGCAGATGCCGCCGCAGAGGAGGTTGCCAAGCTGGTTCAGTCTGAGCTGGACCGCCTGAGGGCATAAGGTTCTCCGCCGCCTTGGACTTGGATTCAGGGCGGCCTGTTAAAATCTCTTTTCACAGGAATACAATGAAAAAAACATCTGTTGCATCCATTCTTTTTGGACTTGTGTTGCTGGTGGCGGCACTCACTCCGGCAGCCGCCTTTCCCGGCATCCAAAGCTATTTGAAGGACGAGTCCGGCCAGTACGTGTACTACCGTGACTACACCTTTCCCTACGAGGCCTACGTGGGCTTCCTCCACTACGACGAGGGCACCTACGGCATGCGGTTCTATGCCCCCAACCAGCCCTTGGAGGGTGTCTCCCAGGCGGCGGCCCAGGCAGGGATGGCAGCCAAGGGCGGCATGGTGGGTGTCCCCAAGTCCGTGGAGATTCTATTTACCGTGAACACGGAGACCAAGGTGACGGAGATGACCGGGGAGAAATTCCTCACCACCATCACCGGCAGCGACACGGAGATTGTGAACTACCTCCACGACCTGGTGTATGAATTCTCCGCCCGCCGCCGAAAGCTGGCAGACCCCGTGGTGACAAAGGCGGTCTCCAGCCGTGAGGACTTCCCCCAGTTCGGCGGCCCTGTCACCATGAAGTACTCCTTCGATATACCCATCTTCAACCTGCAGGAAATCATCGGAGCAGACGGAGCCCCCTCCTTCCAACTGGCCACCGTGGGAGCCTTGGCCTCCTCCAGCGACAACAGCTTCTTTGCCTTCACCGGCTTTCCCGCACCCATGCAGGACAAGGCCAGGAATTTCACCTCCACCCAGAAGAAGCCCTCCCAGAAGATTCAGTACAAGGGGCAGGAAATCAAGCTGGATGAGCAGTGGACCCAGGCCGCCGAGAACATGTACCTGCTGGGTGACGTGGCCATGGTTGCCATGACGGAATTCCAGCCCTCGGAGCAGGTTGCCGCCGCCGGAACCGCCGCCATTCTGGATGCCTTCTGCCGCACCCTTTCCCTAGGCTCCACCGGCTCCTACACGGACTGGGGCAACAGGAAGCTCAAGCGGAGCAAGAACAGCCTGGAGGTGAGCCTCCGCACCCACATCCCGGAGGACAATGCCGTGTCCCAGAACTTCAAGTTCATCACCAAGAACAAGGCCGGCGGCTACTCCATCATGACCCTCACCATCTTTGACCGAGCCTACAAGGACAACCGCACCTACTTTGATGCCATCCTCAAAAGCTACAAGGTGAGGTAAATCGGTGGTTTGAGGCAAGCGGGTGTGATTCCCGCTTGTTTTTTAGGAGTGGGAATGAGTACAATCTATTTTCCAAATAAATCAGCATGTGCACCTGTGGCTGTTAAGGTGAGAATCAGAAGATTTTTCCACCTTGTAGATTAATAACCAGTCTGGTTTAATGTGTGCTTCTCGGTAGGAACTCCAATTTCCTGTCAAGGCATGATTCCGATATCGGGATGGCAGAATCTCACCTTGAGCTAGTCTTTTGATGATGCTTGTCAAAAGAGAAATATCGTATCCCCCTTCTCTTCATCAAGCGAACATCCTCCTCAAACTGTTTCGTGGTTTTTACCGTGTACATCAGACCTTGTATTCAGGCTCCTGCTCTGCCACCGACAAAATATCTTCCATCATCTTATTTATGTCGGTGTAGCCCTGAGCGTCTGGATCACTGGCGATTGCATCCGCTTCCTTGAATGCTTGCAGAAGCCGTGGGCTGGGGATGTCTGACTTTATCTCAAAAGGGATGCGCTGTTCCCGAACGACAGTCTTGGCAAACAAATTGAAGGCCGTTGAAACAGACATTCCAACAGAATTGCAGAATTCATCGAACCGTTGCTTTGTCTCGTCGTCCAGACGAATGCTTATGGCAGCCATACATCACCTCTCTACTCACAATTGTACTCCATTTGCTGGCATTTGCATAGCATATCACCGTAATTTCACCCAGGAAGGGAGTCCGCTACTTGAAGCTGGCCACCGACAAGGGTGTGCCAATCCACACGCCCTCGCTGCCTAGGTACTCCTTCTTTTGGCCTTCGATGATGAACTGCACGCTGTCCACCGTGGGGAAGGATGCGGCGGTGTAGACAATCTGCATCAGCTGGTTAATGTAGCCATCCACCCCGTAGGTGTTGAACTCGAACTCCTCGCTGAAATTCAAGGTGGCCACCCGATTCTTCACCGAGGCGGAGAGGAGGCGACTTCCCTCTGGAATCAGTGTCATGCAATTTTCGATTATGTCGTCGTGATTGGGACCTTCCAAAAGGCTGTTGATGGAAGCCGACAAGGGGGAATTCGTCTTTGGAATGCGGCGAACCACCTCCTTGCGGGAAACAGTGCCGTCCTTGCCCAGCACCACGAAGAAGAGCTTCACCTGGGTTTCCTCCGCAGGGATTCCAGCTGTCTGTTCAGCAGTGATGCTGCCATAGGGGGTCTCGATGATGGTCTCGCTGGGAAGTGGCAATGGCTCTGGTGGAAGGGCTGCCAGTTCATCGGCAGTGGAGGCGGGAACTGAGTCGGCATCCTCCACAGTAACCAAGCTGCCCAAATCGATGGTGGACAAATCCTGGAACTCCACCACCGGTCCTGGTCCCTGACTTGAATTGTCCTGTATTATTACTGGGGAAGCAGTTTGCGTCAGCGTAGTTGGAGAAGAACCATCCTCCTCCAACTGATAGTTCTCCACAAATGCAGGCTCAGAGCCGATGAGATGGGTAAAAAAACCGGTCTTTTTAAGGGTTGCCAGGATTTTATCCTGCATCAGGAAAAATGCAATCAGAAGAACAAGGGCCAGAAGCAACCACACGATGACTCCAAGGCTCAGTTTGAATTGTTTTTTTTGCTGACTCATGTCCACAGTATAATACCCCCTTTAAAATCATGTCAATGCGGGAACTTCAAAAACATGGTAGTTCCCTGCCCCACAAGGCTTTGGACTTCCAATTCCAAGTCCAGCCTGTCCACCAAGGTACGGGCAATGGACAATCCCAATCCGGTGCCGCCAGTCTTCCTGTTGCGGGACTCGTCCACCCGGTAGAACCGATCAAAAATGCGGCCAAGGTCAGACTCGGCAATGCCCCAGCCCTGGTCCGCAACGGAAAGCTGTCCCGCCTCCCCATTCCAGCGGAGGGTCACGGAGGCAGGCTGCTGGCTGTAGGTGATGCTGTTTTTGATGAATATACGTAAAATCTGCCGCAAGGCCTCTTGGTTACACTGAATGATAGCATGGCTGGGGCAGTCAAGCTGGAAAAGCACCTCGGGATGAATCAGATTGAAATCAGCTGCAATCTCCTGCAGAAAGGGCTGGAGCTGGATGTTCTCCGGCAGATAGATGGAATCAGGGTTGTTTTCCGCCCTTGTCAGCTGCAAGAGATTTTCTATCAGCAGTGACATGGAGCGACTTTCCTTCTGCAGGGTCTGAAGGGATTCCTCCAGCACCGCAGGATTTTCCTTGCCCCAGCGGCACAGCAAATCCACATGGCCGGAAATCACCGCTAGGGGAGTTTTCAGCTCATGGGCGGCATCGGAGGTGAAGCGGCGCTGCTTGTCAAAGTCCTCCTCCAGCCGGGAAAAGAGCCGGTTGAAGGTCACGGCCAATTCCTGCAGCTCGTCCTTTGCCCCCGACTCATCAAGCCGGCTGTCCAACTTTTCGCTGGTAATCTCCTGGGCCTGCACGATTATGCGACGCAGGGGACGCAAAATGCGGCGACTCACGATGTAGGCGATTATGTTGGAAATCAGCAGCAGCGGGATAGCGGACAGCAGGAAAATTCGGGGCAAGCCTTGGAGAATCAGGTTGGCATTGTCCTGATGCAAATCCATCGCCACCTGGACCCGATAGCCGCCACCTTCGCTTGAGTTGCCGACCGTCCTTGCCATGTACAGGAGATTCAGATTGCCGTCGATGAAGAAGCCTTCCCGAAATTCCGTGGCAGCTTGGCCAGCCTCGGTATCTGGCAATGCGGGAACGAGGGCATCATTGGTCCGCACCAAGGAACCGTCCACCTTGGAAATGCGATACAAAATATAGTAGGGAATGGCATGGGAGGGGAAGGCAATACCATCCCGAACAGAATGCTCGTATCCCAGCTCCACAATGTTCAGAAAATGACTCAGTTCCTCGGTCTGCTTCCGCTCCAGGGACTGCTTGGTGAAGGTTATCATCAGGAAGGAAAAGAAAAAGACAGAGACAAAGATCAGCAGGGTGAAGATTGCCGTCAGTTTGACAGAAAGGGTGAGCTTGTAGTTCATTTCCGCTACAGGTCCTTCATGATGTAGCCAATTCCCCGCAGGGTGGTGATGCAGGAGGTCTTGCCGTCTCCATCCAGCTTGCTCCGCAGATACCGCACATACACGTCAACGGAATTGGGATCGATGAAGTGCTCCTCTCCCCACACCATATCGATAATCCGTTCCCGAGAAAGAGCCTCGTTCTTGTGGGACATGAAGCAATGGAGCAGCTGATATTCTGTCTTGGTGAGGGAGAGTTCCTGGCCGGAAAGACTGACGGTGCAGGACTTGGGATTCAGGGTGATGGCACCACAAGTCAGCACCTCTTCCACCACTCCCGCTGCCTTGCTATGGACGGTCTCCTCAGCGGGGCCGCTCCAGGCTGTTTTTCGTCTCAGGAGGCTACGGATTCGTGCCAGCAGCTCCTCAATGGCAAAGGGCTTGGGCAGATAGTCATCGGCCCCGGCATCCAGTCCCATCACCCGATCCATGGTGTCGCCACGGGCAGTCAGTAAGATGACAGGAACGGAGGAGGTCTTTCTTATCCGTCGCAGAACCTCCAACCCATTTATGCCGGGCAGCATGATGTCCAGCAGCACCAAATCCCACTGTTCCTGCTGAAACAACTCCAGTGCAGTTCTACCGTCCTCTGCCACCTGCACCTTATATCCTTCGTGGGTCAACTCCAGCCGCACGAAGGATGAAATCCCCTGTTCATCCTCCACAATTAAAATTCGTTCCATCATGCCTCCCCAACTGATGATGCTACAACCTCATTGCGGAATCTCATCCCACTCAAGCTCATCATCGGGCCCCAGGGAAAAAGTAGACAACGGCTCCATCAGCTGGCCATGGAACGAAACCACCCCCTTCACCGCAATGGAAAGCACCCGTCCCCTCCACTCCGGCAACTCCCGAATCACCAGCTCATCTCCCCGCCGGTTGAAAAAGAACGACACCGTATCTGGCAGGGGCTTGCCCTCCACCAAAATTTTTTCCCGAGTAACTGACTCTGGATTCACGGGAACGCTGAAGTCAAAGGAGATTTCTCCATCATCCCGCTCAATTTCTTCAATATATAAAGGTTTGTTTTCAAAATAAGCGTTCCGCCGATTGCCAAAGACTGGTAGCAATGCCATTATCAGCAAATAGAATGCAACACTTCTTTTTGACACGACATCACTCTCCATACTCATATCATGCCCAATATTGAAGTGGAATGTCTAGCACAGACATTCCCTCACACAAAAAAGCCGGCGAATCAATCACCGGCACAATCGCAACTCCCTTAGTCGTCGTACTTCTGTCCCCTGTACGTGCCGTCCTTGTCGAAGAACACTTCCATCCTGTTGGAAAGCTTCAGCTCAATGCTATTCCAATCCTTTTCTGCCTCCACAATCTTTGCATCGGCAAAATTCTTCTTCACATAGGAAGTGATTGCCTCTGGCAGCACTCCAGCAGGAATTCCCTCGTAGCTTTTGACGCTCTCCCACTCTCCATTGCCGCCGAACTCGATTTCAGTGCGGTCGCTCAGCTGCACCTCGAACTCGTTGAAATCCATCTCCACATACTGCACCGTCTTTCCGGCAAAATGTGCGGAGATGAAATCCTGTGCTGTCTTGGGCAGCTGATCTGCAGACACAATCTTGTCCCGGGCGCTCACCGCAGCCAGAGCCACAACCAACACAACAGCAATCATTGCAATCTTCTTCATATAAAACTCCTTGAATCCTTGTTCTACAGCCTTTCTCGCTGCCATCTGAACTAATTATACTGGATTTCTTTCGGCGTTTCATTAAAACTTTCTGAGAGAACAACGGAGTTTTTCTTAAACCTGCTGACAATGGCCTTTTATTCTGACAATTGCACATTTTATGAAAAAGTGTTATCCTCGGCTTATGAACACCCTGGTGGCCCTCTGTGCCATTGGCGCAGAAAAGATTTTGGGCAATGAAATAAAAAAGCTTGGTTATTTCCTCAAGGATATGGGCGGCAACAAGACCTTGGGTCGTGTCACCTTTTTAGGAGACGACGACGCACTGTTCCGCAGCAACCTTTGCCTGCGCACTGCTGACCGTGTGTACCTCCAGCTGGCCTCCTACAAGGCAGAAGACTTTGACGCACTCTTTGACAGCGTGTACTCAATTCCCTGGCAGGACTTTTTCTACAAGGATGTGCGGGTGGTGGTGGACAAGGTTCGCAGCCACAAGAGCCGCCTTTCCTCAGAGCACAGCATCCAGGGCGTTGTCCACAAGGCTATCTACACCAAGCTGGGGGATGTGTGGCGAATCCACACCATGCCGGAAAGCGGTGCCCGCAGCGATGTCCGCATTTACATAGAAAATGATGTGGTCACAGTGCTGCTGGACCTGTCCGGTGTGCCCCTCCATCGCCGGGGCTATCGCAGGGACGGTGGCATTGCCCCCATCCGCGAGACCATGGCGGCGGTCCTCTTGCAGCTGATGAACTGGCGGCGGAAGACGCCCCTCCATGACCCCTTCTGCGGGTCGGGAACCATTGCCAGCGAGGCCATGCTCTACGCCTACAACGTGGCTCCTGGCTTTGGCCGACGCTTTGCCTTGGAAAACCTCAGCATCTACGACGAGAGCCGAGCCTTCGAAATCAAGTGCCGTGAGGCGGAAAAAATTCAGCCGGAGTGCCAGACCCGCATCACCGGCACCGACATTGACGACGATGCGGTGGAGCGGGCCAGGGCCAACGCCGAGCGGGCAGGTGTCACTGCGGGCCGTGCCCTCCAGCTCATCGGCAGCGACCAGCGCATCCAGCGGCCGGACTTTGACCAAGCGGACTTCCGTGACCTGGGAGCACCCTACGACAGCGGCCTGCTGCTGGGAAATCCTCCCTACGGCGAGCGGCTGGAGGATGAGGCTTCCGCCCAGCTGCTGTACAAGGACATGGAGGAGCTCTTCCAGGCCTTCCCCGGCTGGGACATGGGGTTCATCACCTCCCGCTCCGACTTTGAGAGCCACTTGGGGCGGCAGGCCAATTCCACCAAGAAGCTGAAGGGCGGTAATCTGGACACCTATTTCTATCAGTTCATCCAACCAAAAACAGGGGAAAAAAAGTAATGGCCATTGTAGTTGAACACGACAAGCGGAAGCGGGAGATTCTCGACACCGCCCTAGCTCTTTTTATGGAGAAGGGGTTTGAGGAGGTGACCTTCCAGAAGATTGCCGACCGCTGCGGCATCACCCGCACCACCCTCTACATCTACTTCAAGAACAAGAAGGAAATCTTTGTCTGGAGCATCAAGCAGCTCACCAGCGAGATTGAAGCCTCATTGATGGACATCATCAATGATGGAACAAAGTCGGTGACGGAACGGCTGCTGCTGGTGCTGGACGCCATCCTAAACAAATGCGCCGAAAACCACCTGCTGTTCACCGTCACCCTCACCTACCTTTTGCAACTGAAGAAGTCCGGCAAGGATCCAGCTGTGCGGGTGAAGCGGCGCATCATCAGACTGCGGCACATCCTCTCCATGATTATCATCGAGGGAATCAACCGGGGGGAATTCCAGGAGGTGAATGTTCACGACGCCAACGAATTGCTCTACAGCGTCATTGAGGCGGCCATCTTCCGGCTGGCGGTGCTGGACCAGAAGGACATCAGCGAGCTGCGCCGCCCCTTCCACCTGACGGTGACGGGCCTTCTGGCCAAGACAGAAACGCCCTAACCTGGCAGCATGGCTCCTGTCCCGCCGCACAAACTGCTCGCCAGCATCACTCGCCGTTGAGGAAAATTCTCACCTGCTCTCCCAGTTTTTTATCCTCCAGAACAATGTGCTGCACCAGCCAATTGGCAATGAAGGAATAGAGTTCACCGAGATTTACTGCCTCCCCAGCAAAGAATTTCCCCAGCAGCCCTGACACGTACAGGTTGAAATCCCGGTGTTGTCCCAGATGGTTTTTCCGGGCAGCCCCTTCATACTCCACCTCATCCATCAGAGACTCTTCGCTGGAGAAATGAAAAAGAATGTATTCGGCACATTCCTGCAGCAGCTGCTCAACATAGGAACGTTCCCAAGCCACGCCTGCATCCAACACGTTGTACAACTTATCCGCCAGCTCAAAAAGATGCTGGTGCTGACTATCAATCATGGGGTGCCCCACCTTATATTTATCATCCCATGCAATATGCTCAATCATACACTTCTCCAATCTCCCTTAAAATAAAAGAGGATGGCACCCTTCGGCAGGGGAGCATCCTCTTCTTCAAAACCACCGTACTACCATCTCCCTGTCAGTCTCGGGATAAAAATTATGAGTCAACCTTTGCTACATAGGTTGCCAATTTCTTGTCTTCCGTAGAGATGTGCTGAATAAGCCACTCAGCCACAAAATCGTAGAGCTTGTCCAAGTCGATTTTAACCCCACGAGAAAAATCACTCATCAAGGTGGCTACGTATGAGGTAAAGGCCTTGTGCTGGTTCATGTGCTCCTCCAGCTCCTCGTACTTGCTGTCCTGCATCAGCTTTTCCTCACAGCTGAAATGGAAGTTCACATACTTGGCACAATCCTGCAACACAAGGGCAGTGTCCGAATCCTTCCGATCCTGGGAAGATTGGGTGAGACTGTACAACTCATCGGCAATCTCGAACAGACGCTTGTGCTGACTGTCAATCATAGGATGACCGACCTTGAAACTATCATCCCAGCTAATGTGCTTTGCCATAAAAAACCTCCTTAGGCAATGATTTTTGATATATCTATTGAGTATATCGGTAAAATCAATGCTACCATAATAAAAATATCAATTAGGGTTCATTTTGTAAAGACAGCATTAAGGTCAGATCAAAGAACTTTTCCTCCACCATACAAGGGGTGTCGCAAAATCCGTTGGTTGCGGGAACCTCGAAACTGCAGCCCCACCTCCTTTTCCGATTCCACAAAGGGACCGTCCACCAACACGTCAATGCAAGAAAGCAGCTGTTCCGTATATGCGGTGTGGCAGCGGCCCTGAACTGAAAGGATGTCCCGTTCCAAGATGCAGCCGGTAAAGCACCAGATGTCCTTCTGGGGAAACAGAAGCTTCACCCGCTGCAAAAAGGCGGCCAGCACCTGCTGGTTTTCCGGTTCAAAGGGCTCTCCCCCCAGCACCGTAAGGCCGCTGACATGGGGTGGCTCCAATGCCGTGAGCACCAGCTCCTCCGTGGCAGCGGTGAATTCCTGACCGTACTGGAAATCCCAAGTCTCCCGATTGAAGCAGCCGGGACAGCAATTGCGGCACCCTGACACAAAGAGACTGACCCGCACTCCCTCCCCATTGGCAATGTCGTTCCGCTTGATTTCACCGTAATACATAGGCTACAGGTGCAGCACCCGCTCCTTGATTTCCTCGGTTCGGCCCTGGTTCCAGTACTGGGTTCCGATGTAGCCGCAGGTACGGCGGGCCACATTCATTTTTGACTGGTCACGGTTGCCGCAGTTGGGACATTCCCACACCAGTTTTTCGTTCTCGTCAGTGACAATGGCAATCTCGCCGGTGTAGTCGCACACCTGACAGCAGTCGCTTTTGGTATTCAGCTCCGCATACATGATGTGGTCATAGATGTGGCGCAGCAGAGCCATGACAGCGGGGATGTTGTGCTCCATGTTGGGAACCTCCACATAGCTGATGGCCCCGCCGGGGGATAACGCCTGGAACTGGGACTCAAAGGTGAGCTTGGAAAAGGCATCTATGGGCTGGGTGACGTGGACGTGGTAGCTGTTGGTGATGTAGTTCTTGTCGGTGACACCGGGAATCACCCCGAACCGCCGCTTGAGGCATTTGGCGAATTTGTAGGCGGTGCTTTCCAAGGGTGTTCCGTAGAGGGAGAAGGCAATGGTGGTTTCTGAGCGCCATCTGTTGCAGGCATCATTGAGGTGACGCAAAACCGCCAGCGCAAAGGGGGTGGCCTCTGGATCTGTGTGGGGCTTTCCAGTCATGCGGCGGGTCATCTCCGTCAAGCCAGCATAGCCCAGAGAAATAGTGGAGTAGTTGTTGTACAGGAGGGAATCAATCTTCTCCCCCTTTTTCAGCCGGGCCAAGGCACCATTCTGCCACAGGATGGGAGCCGCATCCGAGAGGGTTCCCTTGAGCCGATTGTGGCGGGCCATCAAGGCACGACGGCACAGCTCCAGCCGCTCATCCAAAATCTTCCAGAAGGCATCCCGGTCTCCATCGGCAGAACAGGCCACATCCACCAGATTCAAGGTCACCACTCCCTGGTTAAAGCGACCGTAGAATTTCGGCTTGCCCTCCTGATCACGATACACGGTGAGGAAGGAGCGGCAGCCCATGCAGGGATAGCAGCAGCCCTCTTTGAGCTCCAGCATCTTCTTCTCGGAAATATAATCCGGCACCATGCGGCGGGCGGTACACCGTGCCGCCAGCTCCGTCAAATAGTAGTAGGGGCTGCCTTCCTGGATATTGTCCTCCTCCAGCACGTAAATCAGCTTGGGGAAAGCGGGCGTGACCCAATGTCCGCTCTCGTTCTTCACCCCCTGATACCGTTGCCGCAGCACCTCTTCTATAATCAGCGCCAGGTCATCCCGCTCCTGCTGGTTCCGAGCCTCTCCCAGATACATGAACACGGACACGAAGGGAGACTGGCCGTTGGTGGTCATGAGCGTCACCACCTGGTACTGGATGGTCTGGACTCCCCGCTGAATCTCCTCATCAAGCCGCCGTTTCACCAGGTAGTCGAACTGCTGCCGGGTATACTCAATCCCCATAATCTTGGCGGAATCCCGCAGGTCTTTGGCAATACGCTGGCGGCTCACCTCCACAAAGGGTGCCAAGTGGGTGAGGGAAATACTTTGTCCGCCGTACTGACAGCTGGCCACCTGGGCAATAATCTGGGTGGCGATATTGCAGGCCGTGGAAAAGGAGCGAGGTGTTTCGATATAGGTTCCGCTGATGACGGTGCCGTTCTGGAGCATATCCTCCAGATTCACTAGGCCGCAGTTGTGCATGTGCTGGGCAAAATAATCGGAGTCATGAAAATGGATGACGCCCTCCTGGTGGGCCTGCACAATGTCTTCCTCCAGCAGAAAGCGCTTGGTAATGTCCTTGCTGACCTCCCCAGCCATGTAGTCACGCTGGACACTAACGACGGTGGAATTCTTGTTGGAATTCTCCTGCTTCACCTCCTCGTTGGAGCATTCCAGCAGGGAAAGAATCTGACGATCCGTGGAATTGGCCTTCCGCATCAGCTCATGCTTGTAGCGGTAGGTGATATATTTCTTGGCTATGGAAAAGCCGCCAGCACGCATAATCTCCTCTTCCACCAAATCCTGAATGGACTCCACATGCATGGCGGTATGACTCTGACGACAGCTCTGAGCCACCCCTTCAGCGATTTCCATCACCTGTTGGGGAGAGAATTGCTCCACCAAGGGCACCTCCTTGTTGGCTTTGGAGATGGCCACGGCAATCTTATTGATGTCAAAGGATACTTCCTGCCCGTTCCGCTTGATAATATTCATGCCCAACCTCTATATATACTGAATTATTCTCAAAAGTTGAAATACATTACACTATATCTAGTGTACACTAGATATAGTGTCTTTGCAAAAATACTATACTACCAGTAGCGGTAAATGTCAATAAAAAAAGAACGATTTTTTTTCACAGAAAAAGGGGAATGACACAACGTGCCACTCCCCCAAAAACCTCTCGACTTCCCTGTACCGAAATCGGACTACATGGCGATGGACAGGGGAACCACCGTGTTGTAGAGCTTGCCCTGCACCTCGAACTTGTGGATGGACACATTCACCCCAAAGGAATGGCACATATTTTCCTCGTTCACCACCTCCTGAATGGGGCCGTAGCAGTTAGTGCCATCCTTGTTCAGCAGCAGGGCCTTGTGAGCCACCTTCAGGGCATGGGCGGGATAGTGGGTGTTGACGATGGAGGCGATGTTCCTGTCCCTGGCAAGATGCTCCAGCACCTCAAGGATTACCAGCTGGTTCTTGAAGTCCAGGTTCGACTCCGGCTCGTCCAGCACCAGCATCTTTGGATCGGCAGTGAGGGCACGGGCAATGAGCACCATCTGGAGCTCGCCGCCACTCATGCCGTTGCACATCTTGTCCTTGAGGTGGAGGATGCCGATGTCCTCCATGGCAGCCAGGGCGGCGGCCTCATCCTCTGCCCGTGGGCGGGACAGCATCCCCAACCGGGAGCTGCGTCCCATCACCACCATGTCCAGGGCGGAAAAGGAAAAGGCGGATGCCTTGGACTGGGGAACGTATGCGATGGTCTGCCACAGCTCCTTGTGGGAAAGTCCCGCAATATTCCTGCCATCCAGCAGGCTTTCGCCCTTCCGCCATTTCTGCAAGCCCATCATGCACTTCAGCAGGGTGGTCTTTCCCACCCCGTTGGAACCCAGCACCGCCAGCACCTCTCCGCTGGAAACGGAAAAGGAAATATCATTGAGGACAGTTCCCTTGCCGTAGCCAAAGGAACCATGCTTCACTTCAAAGGTCATGACCAAACACCTCCAGTTTTTCTCAGCAGCCCGATGAAGAAGGGGGCGCCGATGATTGCAGTCAGAATTGAAATGGGAATCTCCGCCGCCGTAGCACTGCGGGCAGCGGTGTCGATTATCAGCATGAACACCGCCCCCAGGGACAGGGACAGGGGAATCACCGTGTTGTTGTTGCTGCCCATGAGCATACGGGCAATGTGGGGAACCAGCAGGCCAACCCAGCCCACCAAGCCGCACATGGACACCACCGAGGCGGTAATCAGGGAGGAGGCCACAATCACCAGCAGCCGCAGCAGCTTGATGTTCACCCCCATGGAACGGGCCTCATCCTCCGTCAGAGAAAGGATGTTCAGCCGCCACCGCAGCACAAAGATGATGACCGCCCCCAGCACAATGCAGGGCAGCCCGAAGAGCAGGTTAGTGTAGGTGACGCTGGACATGCTGCCCAGAAGCCAATAGGTGATGGAGGGAAGCTCGTCCTCCGGATCCGCCAGGTACTTCAGCAGGGACACAAAGGCCTGGAAGAGGGCGGACACCACCATGCCGGAAAGCACAATCATCACCACCGACCGCTGGGACTTCACCCGGCTGATCCAATAGGTTATGCCGCAGGCCACCAAGCCGCTGGCCAGAGCAAACAGCTGGATGACAATCAGGTTGCCTCCCAGCATCATGGCCAGCACGGCTCCGAAGGATGCTCCGCTGGCCACGCCCAAGGTGTCGGGGGTGGCCAGGGGATTGGAGAACAGGCCCTGGAAGGCGGCACCGGAGCAGGCCAGCCCCGCACCAGCGGCAATGGCCAGCAGGATTCGGGGCAGCCGCACCTTGAAGATGACAGTGGTAGCCGTCCCCGCCCCTCCCCCACCAAAGAGGGAGGAAAAAATCACCTCCACCACCTCTGACAGGGGAATCGAATAGCGGCCGAAGCCCAAGCAAATCAGGGCAGTCAAAACCACCAGTCCAAAGGACAGGCCAATCACCAGTCCCTGGGTCTTCTTGTTGGAAATCAGCATGCTACTTTCCCGATGCCTCTCGAGCCGGATGGTAAATCATGTGCAGCTCCTCCTCCGTCAGCTCCACATTGTAGAACCGCTTGAAGTAGTCCCGCACCATCTGGTCCAGGTCGATGTCGGTGAACAGGTCGGGATGCAGGGTCTTTGCCATCCACATCACTGCCAGGGGCGTGTCCGATGAGGGCGGGAACCAGCGGTACATGCCTAGGGGAAACTTGTACACCCGGCCCGTCTGCACCGCCGCCACGGAGCTCCAGTCGTCAGCGGCAATGGTGTTGCTGTAGAAGTCCTCCGGCAGGCGGGGGCTGAAGTTGGTGATGAAGATGGCGTCGGGATTCCACTGGTACACCTGCTCCATGTTTACGCTGGGGGAGCCAGACAGTACCGCCGCCACATTCACGCCGCCTGCCACCTCAATCCAGTACTGGCCGAAGAAGTTGGAGCCGCTGGTGCGCAAGCCGCCAGCATCATCGTAGTAGAAGGCAATCATCACCCGGGGCTTGTCCTCCGGGGCCACCTCCGCCAGCCGCTCCTTCACCAAGGTCTCCACATCCCGTCCATACTGAACGATTTCTGCGGCACGGCCAGTGTCAATCCTGCGGTCACCAGCAAAAACCTGACCCAAAAGCTCAATCCAGCCGGCATAGGTCTCCACCGTGTTGTAGCCAGCCTGGGTGGTGCTGAAACCCACGGCCGGAATGCCTGCGTTGTCCAGGGCTTGCCGGGTCTGGGCGTTGCTGGAGCCATAGAACACCACGTCGGGCTCCAGCTCCAGCAGCCGCTCCACATTCACCACGTCGTTGGCCTCAAAGTCCGTGGGCAGGTCTGCCAGAGCGGGATAGGCCTGAATCAGCAGGGAATTTTCCGCCGCCGCCTTGGAGCTGGCAGGAATGCCCACCAAGCGGTCGCTGGAGCCGGTGTACAAGCAGTACACCGAGGGCATGGGCATGAGCCCTGCGATCACAATGCGGTCAATTTCGGCGGGCAGCACCACCTCCGCCCCTGTGTGGTCCACGATGGTGCGGGTACGGGCAGCCTTCCCCTCAGAGGACGCAGCCCCTCCGATGGCGGACGAATCCTTCTTGGTGCAGGAAACAAGTCCTGCCACCATCACCATAAGCAGCACACAGGCTGCTGTCGATACCATTCTTCTCATGTACTACTCCTTCTTGAACGTGAACCTCACGCTCCCCCAGCCGCCTCACGGGAAGGATTCCAGATGGACTGGAGATCCGCAGCCGTCAGCTCAAGGTTGTAGAATTCCTTGTAGAAATCCGCCGTCACCTGATCCATGTCGATGTCGGCAAAAAGGTCAGGATGATGCTGCTTTGCCATCCACAGGAGCATCAGGGGAGAATCCGTGTTGGTGACGTACCAGCGATAGATTCCCAGGGGAATCTTTTTCACCTGCTGGTCCTGCACCGCCTTCACGGTGCTCCAGTCGTGGCCCCCTAGGGCATTGCTGTACAAGTCCTCCGGCAGGGCATCGTTGAAGTTGGTGATGTAGATCCTGTCGGGATTCCAGCTATACACCTGCTCCATGGAGACGGAGGGGGTTCCTGCATTGTCCGCCCCCACATTACGGGCTCCGCTGGCAGTAATCCAGTAGTCCGCCCAGGTTCCTGTACCGGGAACCGCCAGGGTGGCGTTGTCATACCGGTGGATGAACATGGCGCGAGGCCGCTGCTCCTCTGGAATTGTGGCAATCCGGTCCGCCACCAGCTGCTGAATCCTGCGGCCATACTCCACGTACTTGCTGTTGTCCCCCGGCTCCACCCCCATCACGGCGGCCAGCTGCTCGATCCAGGTGTGGATGGTCTCCACTGCGTTGTAGTCCTTGATGCTAAGGCTGAATCCCACGGCAGGAATGCCCGCTTGGGTGGCAATGTCGTAGTCCGCCATGACCCCCGACGCATAGAGCACCACATCCGGATCCAGAGCCAGCAGCTCCTCGGCGTTCAGGTTGCCGTTCTTGCTGAACCCCGTCTCGATGGAGCCGATGTCCGGTGCAATCTGTATCAGCATGGAATTCTCCGCCGCACTGACAATGGCGGGGTCAAGGCCCACCAGCTTGTCCGTGCCGAACATCTGGCAGTAGACCGAAGCCAGGGGCCACACCGAGGCGATGACCACCCGCTCAATCTTTTCTGGAAGGTGCACCGTATGCCCCACCTGGTCAACGATGGTGCGGGTGGCAGACTGGCTTGTCCCCTTGTCGGCCCCTCCGACGGCGGAACCTGCCTCCTTCTTGGCGCAACCGGCAAGTCCTGCCACCATAAAAGTTAGCAATAGATAACTTATAGCGGTAAAAAAAATACGACGCATTAGGCACTCTCCTTTTGGGTCAGCTTGGCCTCAATGTCACTCACCACCCACTGCATAAATTTTTCCATGAAGGGAACGGTGGTGGGCATAAACCCCTGACCGATGTGGTAATCAGGATCCAGGGAGGTAACGTACAGTGTTCCGGCAAAGTGGCAGTCATCCTTGTACAAGATAGGCCGCCCCACTTCATCCACCAGAATCTTCTGGCATCCCTCATCCACCTCAAAGGTTCCGTGGTAGTGCCATTTGCACTCCCGCACCTCAAGGTAATTCCACAGACGATGATTTTTGTCATGGGCATAGAGGGGCAGATCCGCTCCGGGGTGAATCCACCACCAGAAATTCGTCTCGCAGGGCTGAAAGGAAATGTGGGGAATGTAGGGAGGACGCACGCTGCCGAAGGTCACCACATTGCCACCTTGTTCCAGATAGGACACAATTTTTTTGGAATTCTGCATCAGAAAATCTGGATTCAGTCCCGTGGCAATCACCACGCAGTCAAATTCATCAAGGGATTCCTCATGCAAACGAGGAAGGTAGAGCACCTTGTCGAATAGTGCACCAAATTTTCCGCCGTGAACCTTCAAAAAACCCTGCTGGAAGCTGGAGCCTCCAGTAATCAACGCCATTCTCATGCTACCTCCCGTTCTCTCATGGCTTTTTCCAGCCACAGCATCAGGTTCACTCCCAGCCGCTTGGCCGTACTGCTTTCTGCCAGACCAAAGCCCACCAAATCGGCACCTGCAGTGCTGAGGATAACCCCCTTCGTTGTGGCTGCATCGATGTAGGCCACACACTCACCGTCAGAATCCTTCAAAATGACAGCAGCGCCTTCCGGTGCCTTAAAAAATCCACGGTTGAAGAAGCCCTTCACCCCGCAGCGAAAATTCATATCGTATTCCCGCACGCCTTCGGTAATGGGATGACCACAGGCTACCACCATTCGCTCCTTGATTGGTGTAGGGCTAGCTTGATACAGGGAATTTCCCGGCAGCCACTCCAGATAATTCTGGGTAAAGCTGATGATGATGCCGCCCTTGTCCAGAAATTCCTGAATCTTCTCCTTATTTTCCAACAGCAGGATTTCATCCGCATTGGCAGGAATCTCCACCACCTTGAAGTTCAGCAAGCCGTTTCCAGGCTGCTGGAACAACGTGTACCCGTCAACTTTTTTGAAAATACCATTGTAGAAGGAGTCCAAGGTGTTTCCTTCCATGGAAAGTCCCCCTCTCGTATCAATATAGGCAATGCCACCCTGGGATTTTAGGTAGTCATAGCAATTCTGGACATTGGAATAGTCCACCATGTTCATGCACCTCCTGATAGAGCCAAACCTAATGGCTGCCATGAGATTTGGTCATTTGAAAACGTAGAAGTTACTCTATGCTAACTCGATAAAAAAGTCAATAGTTATCTTATGCTAACCATCGGGAAAATCATCATCAGTTTTTACAAAAATGCCTGGCCTCCCCAAACGGCGAAACCAGGCGTTCTCATCAGAAATTGTGGACAGGCACATTCCCTGCTTCGACACAAGCGTCGGACCATGCACCCATCACAGAATCAAGACAGCTTGAACTTTTCCAAAATCTTGTCCAGGATGTTGATGGCCACCTTGGTTCTTGTTGCCTGGTTTGACACATCCTCGGCCGCAGAGCTGATTTCATGGATGCCTGCACCCATCTCCTGCATACTGCTGGCAACGCTGTTGGCAATGGCCTCCAGGCTGTCGGCGGAGCTGTGGAGCTCTCCAATGTTGTCCCGCATTTCCTTGGAGGTCTGCTGAACCTTCATGCTCGCATCGTTTATGTCCCGCAAGGAAGACAGAACCTGCTTGGAGGCCTCCTGCTGCTCCAGCATGGCACCGTCAATTTCCCGCACCAGATTCTCCGTGCTGGAAACCTTGCCGCTAATCTGGTCGAATTCCTCCACAGATATGGCGGAGGTCTCCACCACATTCCTGATGGTGGCAGTGATGTTCCCCAGCTCCATCTTGATGGCCTTGGACTGGGTGGCGGCAGTTTCGGCGAGCTTGCGGATTTCGTCGGCAACCACGGCAAATCCCTTGCCGGACTCTCCCGCATGGGCTGCCTCGATTGCGGCGTTCATGGCCAGCAGGTTGGTCTGGCTGGCGATTTGGGAGATGACGTTGTTCGCCTCACCCAGATGGCGGGACTGCTCCGCCATGGTGTCAATCTGCTTGGCCACATCGTTCTGCCGCTGGCGGCCCGACTCGGTGATGGTGATGAGCTCCTGGTATTCCTGAGCCATCTTGTTGATGGAGCCGGACACGGCGGAGATGTTTCCCACCATCTCCTCTATTGCCGCCGACGACTCGATGATATCCGCCGACTGGTTCTCAATGAGGCTGTCCAGCTTGCCAATGCCCTCCACGCTGGTCTGGAGGATTCCCTTTACACCACCCATAGCCTCATTCTGCTGACGGACCTGCTGAGTCACGTCCTCAATGCCGACGGAAATCTGCTGGGCGGAGCTTGCAGCCGTCTTGGACAAGCTGGAGAGTGTGTCGGCGCTTTCAGTGATGTGGTCGCTGGACTTCCGCACGCTCAAGATGATTTGATGCTGGGTGTCGATGAACTGGTTCACCTCGGAGCCCATGGAGCCAATCTCGTCGTCATACAGTATCTTGATGCGGTAGGTCAAGTCTGACAGGCCGCTGTCTCCGTTCAACTGGCAAAAGGCCCTGTTCAGGTTCTGGATGCGCCGGAGAATCAGCCTCCGCAGCAGCAGAATGATGATGATGGCCACCAGCAGAAACAGCACGGCCGCCTGCAGGATTACTGAGACTACAATTATCAGGTAGGAGTGCCGCACGGCAGTGATAATCTGACCGGGCACAAAAAACACTGGCTCCTGCCCCTCCAGCTCTGGAGCCTGGAGCCTCTTGTATACTGCCCAGAACTGCTGGCCGTCCACCGTGGTGAGGACGGGATAGGTTCCCAGGCGGAAAACCTCCTGGGCGATATCCGGGTTCATGGTGGCAGAGCCTGCGCCACCGGGGACAATGGTGCCGATTCGGTTGGTGCCCAAATAAAGACTGCAGTAGGTGTCCGGGACACTGATGACATCGGAAAGGAAGGCATGGGTGGAGAGGGACTTCTCCACCAGGAGCAGAGCATTCCCCTCTGGCAGGGAGACGGGGGCCACGCAAGAGGCGCAAATCTTTCCGTTGCCCGCCACGATGAAGGTCTGGATGCCACTGGCCCGGGCGGCGGCTATGGCCCGCTGCTCCACCGGCAGGGTGAATGCGCCCGGCTCGGCACTGACCATGACGGAGCCGCTTCCACCCAGTACCGCCGCATTTGACAGACCGTTGGCCCCACAGAATTCCTGCAGCCAGTTCCTGTCAGAAAGATTGCCGATGAGGGAGCCATCCTGCACCAGAAATTCCATGGCCGAAGCAAGCTTTTCCCGCTCCTCGTTGGCCTTGGCTAGGAAAAAGTCCGTTGTCACCAAGACATCCTCCAGCACCAAGTCTATCATCCGGCTTCGCACTTGCATAAAAATCAACACAGCCAAAATCAGCAGGCCCACAAAAATGACAATATTCACCGGCAAGATGATTCTGAATATCAGCTTGTTTTTTGTCTTCATGCTTATTTTACCCTCCATCATCCCATCCCCTCTCATAGCAAAACATCGGTAAAAATAGAGGGGAAGGAGACTATGAACATCTCCATTCTAGCATAACTACAGGAAAAAACAACAAAATGAAAGGCTTTTTCCTACAAAAGTACGGGAGTTGTGCTACCACCCACCCACCAGCACCGCCCCGCTCTTGCGGTCAACCCTGGGATTTCCAGGCTTCGGCAGCCTCACCAGCATTCCCGGCGCAAGCTCGTTCCCGGCGGCGGATTCCACCAGCACCAGTCCCCGGCGGCAGCAGCCGTAGTGGCCGATTTTGTCTCCCGGCAGGTTGATAGGCTCCGAGATGATTCGGATGGAAAGCAGGTCTGGGTTCCCGGCGGCAGCAGCTCCGGCAGAAGACGCCAGCACAAAGGCCAAGCTGGCACGATCCTTGGGGAGGCCGGCGCTGGCAGAAAGCCGTTGCAGCTTGGCAGGAGCAGCCTCCGTGGAAAAGGTGAAGTGGCACCACTTGCTGCCACGGCTGCCGTCCATGGGACAGCCACAGGAGTTCTTTTCCACCCCAGCCTTTTCCTGGCCACCAGTCCATTCCATACCGGCGGGACAGGGAGCGGTGATGCGAAAGCCCTTGCGAGCCAGTGCCCCTCTGAAGGCAGTCAGAAACCGGGCAGATGGTGGCGTTCCCGGCTCCACCACCAGCACCTGGGACTCAGCAGCAGCATAATGGCTGATGATGTCAGCAGCCCGCTTGGCGGTAAATTCCGGAGGCTTTCCAGAGCCCTCCACCACCTCGTTGAACAGGTTGGCGGCAGTCACCAGCTGGACCTGCTGCCGTATGGACACCCCCAGCTCACCCTTGATGCGGACAATCCGCCAGGGCTCCACCTCATCTGTCGCACCTCCCGCATCCAGAGTTCGGGCCGAACTTGGTAAACGACAGGTTCGAGCCGCCACGGCAAGATACAGCTCCTCTCCCAAGGACAGGGCCTGCTGGGAATAGTCGATGCAATACCAGGTGAGCCGCTTTTTCCGCAGGTCGGGACGGGCCAGCCACAGGGCAATGGGTACCGTCAGAGGGCCGCTCCCAATGTCCACGCAAACTCCCTCCTCAGGCAGATTCAGCTGGCTGGCCGTCAGCCCCGCAAACAGCTTGGTGAGCCGCAGCAGGTTCCACCACAGGAAATACCGCAGGTAAGCAGAAAGATGGGCAGTGTCGTTGAGGTAGCCCACCCGTCGGCCTCCCCGTTGGTCCGTCAGCAGATGGGACAGGCTACGAATTTGCTCCGGCAGGGAAAGCATTTGCCGTGAGGAAAGGGGCCGCACTCCTTGGACAATTGTGTCAAAGCTGTCAAGAATCTGGCAGGAACCGGCAGGCAGCTGGGGCAACAGGTCCTCCAGCAGCTCCATTCTCGGCTCGGCAGGCCTTCTCGTTGCGGAATCTTTTTGGGGCCGCGACGCAATCCGCTGCCGAGACACAGCTTTCCCCCCGGTACTTTGTTTCGGCCCGACACTATGTTTCGGCCCGGTACTTGGTTCCGGCCCGGTACTTGGTTCCGGCCCGACCCCACCCTTGTCTTGATGAAAATTCTTATTGTAAGCCACTCGAGGTGCCTCCAGTCTTGCGATATTTTTTTACCAGCATGAACAATTCCGTGAGGGAAGATCGCAGCTCGGCAATAGTTTCCAGTGCGGAGGACAACTCCTGCTGGGGAGAAACGTAGGCCCCAGCCTCGGCAATCATCTCCGACCGGGCACCCTCGATGGTAAAGCGGCGTTCCTGAATCAAGTACTTGAGCCGCATCACCGTCTGGAAATCTCGCTGGGAATAGGAACGGCGGCCACCCAAGTCCTTCTTGGGGGCAAGACTGGGAATCACCTCCTCCCAGTACCGCAGCACGTGGGCCTTGATTCCCGTCAGCTCCTCCATCTCCCCAATCGAATAGGATGCCATCAGAATTTCTCCCGGTCTTCCCACTTTTTGCGACTGGCCTTCAGCTCCAGCATCACCGGAATCTTGTCAAAGCCCAGGTCGCTACGAATCTTGTTCTTGATGTAGGCCAGATAGGAATCGGACACCACCTCCGGACGGCTGGCGAAAATCAGGAAGCTGACGGGATTGGTGGAGGTCTGCACCATGTAGCGCATCTTGAAGTGGGCCGTTCGACTGGCAGGCGGCGGATAGGCGGCCACCCAGTCCTTCAAGGCCATGTTCAGGCTGCCGGTGTCTATCTTGCGGTGGAGCTGGGCCTGCATCTCCAAGGCCGTGTTCAACAGCTCCTGCATTCCCTTGCCCTCCAAGGCGGAGATGGCAACCACTGGGGCGTAGCCCATGTGGCCAAACATAATGCGGATGTTCTCCTCCGCCTGCCGCAGAGCCTTGCGTCCCTGCTCCTGGGTGTCCCACTTGTTCAGCACAAAGATCACTCCCCGTCCCCGATCATGGGCCAGAGCGGCAATCTTCTTGTCCTGCTCCGCCAGCCCCTCCTGGGCGTCAATCATCAGGAACACCACCTCGCAGCGGTCCAGGGTTTTGATGGCCCGGTTCACGGAGTAGTACTCCACGTTCTCCTTCACCTTGGCCTTGCGCCTGATTCCCGCCGTGTCCAGCACCTGGAAATTCCGCTCCTTGTAGATGAAGCTTCCCTCCACCACGTCACGGGTGGTTCCGGCGTAGTCGCAGACAATGGAGGCATCCGTGTGGGTCAGGCGGTTTGCCAGAGTAGACTTGCCCGTATTGGGCTTGCCCAAAATGGCCACCCGCACCGGCTCCCCGCCAAAATCCTCCTCCACCGCCGAAAAGTCCAGCCGTGCAAGGAGCTGCTCCTTCAGCTCAGGGATGCGATCCCCATGCTCGGCGGAAATGAACAGCAGGGTCTCAAAGCCGAACCGCATGTAGTTCCAGGCCTCTTCCTCCAGCCTGCCTCCCTCGGTCTTGTTGACGGCGGCAATCACCTTTTTCCAATAGGGCCGCAGCAGGTCGATGAACTCCTCGTCCTCCCCAGTAATGAGCCCCGCATCCAGCAGCAGCAGGATGACATCAGCCTTTTCCAGAGAGCGGATGGTCTGCTCCACCACCAGCTCGTCCATCACTGCCTCCATGGAGCCACTGTCACGATCCAGTTTGAAGCCGCCAGTATCCATCAGGTTCACAGGATAGCCGTTGATGAAGGCCGTCTCCTGGATGGGATCACGGGTAACGCCGGGGGTTGGGTCTGTAATGGCACGGCGACGATGGAGCAACCGGTTAAAAAGGGTGGACTTTCCTACGTTAGGACGGCCGGCTATCACCACCAGGGGCAGATTGCGGTACCGCTTGTCCCGGCTGAATCCTGCCTCCTGCTCCATAACCAGTTCCTCTGAAATCTCTTGTGACTCTATCTGGGAAAAGTCCTCCGCCTGTGTCATGGACAGCGGCTTTTCCTTGGTACATTTCTTGCTCATATCAACTCCTTCCCTGGCTACTGCCCTTCCCTTGACTCATCTTGAAGTCACCGCCAAGGCTCCCGTTGGCCATGGCCTCCAGCTCCTTCATGGTGTGGGAAGCCAGGGCCTTCTTGATGGCGCCAATCCGAGTGGGAACCATGCTCATGGTCCGCACGCCCAAGCCAGCCAGCAGCAATGCCCGATCAGGGGAACCAGCCATCTCACCACAAACCGACACGGGAATTCCGGCGGCGGCAGCACAATCCACGGTATATTTGATGAGCCGCAGCACCGCCACATTCTTGTCGTCATACAGCTCCGCCACAGAGGGATTCTCCCGGTCAATGCCCAGTACATACTGAGTCAAGTCATTTGTCCCGATGGAGAAAAAGTCCGAATGGGCGGCAAAGATGTCGGCGGAAACAGCGGCGGCGGCAGTCTCCACCATGATTCCAACAGGCACATCAGGCTTGAAGGGGAGTCCCTCCGCCGTCAGCTCCTTCTGTATCTCGGCAATCAGCTCCAGTGTCTCCGTCACCTGAACTCCATGGGTAACCAGCGGGAGCATAATCTTGAGGTTTCCGTAGACACTGGCACGATACAAGGCCCGCAGCTGCCGCTTGAACAGGGATTTGTGGGCCAGCGTCAGGCGGATTGCCCGATTGCCCAGCAGGGGATTCTGCTCCGAATCCGTATGGATGCCCGCCTCCTTGATGAGCTTGTCGCCACCAGCATCCAAGGTCCTGATGATGACGGGCCGCTCCCCCATTATTTCCAGCACCTGCCGATAGGCCGCCAGCTGGGCCGTCTCGGAAACGGAATGAATGCCAGAAGAACCAGCCTTGCGGGCATCCTGCACCGCCCCCATGAACAGGAACTCCGTGCGAAACAAGCCAATTCCCTCGGCACCCTCATCCAGGGCCAGCTGAGCCTCCTCCGGGGAACCGATGTTGGCCAGCAGGGTGAAGGAAACGCCATCAGAGGTGGTGGCTGCCTTACCCTTAAGCTTGGCAAGGCCCTTGGTTTCCTTCTGCTTGGCCACCTCGGACTTACGATATTTCTTCACGGTTTTTTCATCAGGATTTGCAATCACCAGCCCCTGGGTTCCATCCACCACCACCTGCTGGCCCGACTCCAGCTTTGACGTGATGCCTTTGACACCAAACACTGCCGGCAAACGGTTGTTTCGGGCAAGAATTGCAAGGTGACTCGTAACGCCACCCTCGCTGGCCACCAATCCCACCAGCTTTCTTCTGAACAAGGCCACGGCATCCGCAGGACTGACCGAGTCAGCCACCACCACCTTGCCCTCTGGAACGAGGTCATAGTCAAAGGGCTTGTATCCCAAAAGCTCATCCACCACCTGGCCAAACACATCGGTAATGTCACTGGCCCGTTCAGACAGATACTCGTCGCCGGAAGCACGCAACAAGTCCGCCATCTCATCAGTCTTTTTGTGGAGCACCGACTCAATATTCTGGAGACTCTTGGAAAGCAGGCTCCTGACCTGTCCTAAGAATTCCGTGTCGGACAACATGACGATGTAGGTCTGGAGGATGTCAGCATACTGACTGTTGGCAGTCCCCACCTGACTCTCCAGACGTTGACGCACCCGTTCCAAGGCACCCTCCAGACGGTGCCATTCTGTATCTATATCAGAACCTTGTATCGTATATTGGGGAATCACCCGGGAGGCCGAGGCGGGAACGAGGAACACCTCTCCAACACCAATGCCCTCAGAGGCAGCAAGACCCTTGTAGTTTTCCATCCCGTCAATATATCAAAAAAAAAAGCCTTTGACTATGGCGGGAATTTTTACATTGAATCAGACCTTGACAAAACATGAGGGGGGGGGGGAGAATGATAGTATATATTCAGATACAAAGGAGTGAATATGAAACTTATGAAGAAGGTGCTTGTTCTGGCACTGGTGGCTGCCACCATCCTGATGGTAGCCTGTGACAACGGAAATGGCGGCGGTGGAACCGGCAGTAGTGGAGCTGACGGAAATGGCGGCGGCACGAATACTGGTGGTGATACATTCGTTCCACCAACCCTGCCCAAAAACAAGGGAGACGATCCCTTTGCGGGACTGAAGACCTTGACTACAGACAGCGACACTGTACGTTACCAGGTGGACACCACAAAGAAGGTGCTCACAGAGGAGCGTTCTGAGGACGATGGTAAAAATTGGAGCACGAGTGCGGAGTACAGCTACAGCTATGACGGCACAGCAAACCCACCCACCATCACCGGACGGATTGAGGCTCAGTACGAGGAAGGAACGAGATTCACCCTGGCTGAGGCGCTGGCCGCTTATGAACCCGAATTTAAGGCAGATTTTACCCAAGGATTTGGGGAGATGTTTGACCAGTTGAGTGGCCTAGACACAGCTCAGAAGGAGGCTGCACTTGAAGGGCTAAAAGAGCAATTCGGTCTCGACCTCACTGTGGCGGATCTTGCAGCAGACAAGAAGGCTGCCACCTTTGAAAAGGTTTGGAAATCAGAGACTGTTCAGGATATGCTCAAAGAGGGGCGGGATACACTGAAAAAGATGTTTTCCATGACACCCACCTATGCCGTGACGTTTACCGACAAAATCGAAACCACCGCCAAGCTTGCAGTGAAAGGACAGTACGACAGCACGCTTCCATGGCATGAGCAGACAGCCGGCACATTCTACGGCAGGAGCAGCGACGATACTGCAAACGCTTCCTTTGGCCTAGGATTTGGTTCTGTCGAAACAAAAGATGGGTCTTATAAGGTCACGAAGATCACCGAAGGCACCATAACCTGTAAAGACAGAGATGGTACCTCTAAGTCCTTCTCCTATACCACCACCGGCACTGACAAGGACATGGTTGTCACTATAACTGTGGACTCTGGCAAAACTATTGAATGCACCTGGCAGCCTAGCACCACAATCGGTTAGTAGTAGTAAAACAACCGAGTAATAGCTATACAATCCAGTCCCCCGGAGCTTGTTTCGGGGGATTTTTTTGTGGTGGATTCTTGCCGGACTCAGGGTGGCAACCTTTCTTTTTTACCTAAATCCTGCTATACTTACTTCCATGAAAAAGCTTATCCTTAGTGTCGTCGTATCACTGTTTGCTGCAGCTTCCCTTGCAGCCCAAACCCATACCGCAGTTCCCTTGGACGACCCGATTTATACGGTCATCGAGCAGGCTCAGCTCAAGGGGCTGTGTCCTGTCTTGAGTGAGGCAAAACCCTATTCCCAGCATAAAATACAATCCATCATCAACACCATCCTGTCCACAGAGACGGACCTCCCCTGGGCAGCCCTCACTGCCGCAGAGCGAGCCATCTTAAACCAGACCCTAGATTCCTTCCGAAAGGAGGAGGGATGGAGTTGGCTCAAGGGGGAAGCATTCCACCAGCACACCACAAAGTCAGGCATCCCCATGACCTTCAACGCAGGAGTATCCTGGCAGTCAGTGTTCTCAGGCTCCGCCCAAGCTGAAAACGGAGACCTGACAGGGGGAACAGACAACTGGGGCATTGTCTCTCTCAGCGGAGACATGGGCCCCGCCTTCTCCTGGCGTTTCTCCGCAGGCGGCGGACTCATGCGTGCCCCCAGAGACTACCTGGGAAAAGCCTACACCTTTTATAAGGGTTTTGAAGACAAGGATATAGATGAGGCCAGAAAAGACCAGAACAAAATTTACGATGTGATGACAGAGCCGCTTTCCTTCTTCCCCTACACCTACAGAAAGAACTGGGACGGCTCCATATTCAAGGGAGACAGCCTTGGCTCCAGCGGCTTCTTCGACTGGCCCCAGGGAATCTCCTTCGGCTACCAGTTGAACGGAGAGGCCGCCGTCTCCTTCTTGGACGATGCCATCTCTGTGCGGGCAGGACGCCTGATCCGAGAGTGGGGGGCGGGAACCAATGGCAGCAGCCTCGTGCTCAATGCCGCCGCCCGTCCCTTCTTCGGCGTGGAGGCAAACTTCGAGCCATTCAGCTGGCTCAGGATGGCAACCCTCACTGGTGTCCTGGAGTATTACAATGCAGAGGGCATCAGCGTCAGCTCCGCAACCTTCCAAAACCTCTTCTCCATCGGCATGGCTGAGGCAAACTACAAGAACTTTGTCCATTTCAGTCTCGGCTCCAGTGTCGTCTATCCAAAGCGGTTCGAGCTGGGCTACGCCTTCCCCCTGCTGAGCCGTTTCTTCTACCAGAACAATGTAGGAGACTTTGACAATCTGACCATGTTCGCCACCTTAATCGTGCAGTATCCAGGCATCGGAAAGCTCTGGGGCTCCGCCTATGTTGACGAGATGGATTTGACCAGCCCAGAATTCTTCAATCAGGACCGCAACATGTATGCCCTCCAAGCTGGTGCCGCTGCCACGCTCCCCATTCCCGGACTGGCTTTCAGCAATTTCACCTTCCAGTACACCAAGCTAGAGCCCTACGTCTACACCCACCAGCTGGTAAAGACCCCTTGGTACGAAGTATGGATGGAGGAGCCCTATATGAACAATGGTGTCTCTTTGGGCTACTACCTACCGCCCAACTCTGACGAGCTGAAAGTGCGGTTTGACTCTTCCTTTATAGGGGGGGGGGTATTAAATTTCCACCTTCAGTATCAGATGGTACGCCATGGTGCTGAATATGGAAGCCGGGCGGTGGATGGCAGTAGCCTCAATTCTCAGTTGGACACCACAGGCCGCAACGACAAGGAAGGCAAGCCAGAGCTGTGGAAGCACTTCCTCCACGATGGTGCCTACCAGTGGCAGCATATCGTCAAGATTGGCGGCGACTACAATCTGGAAGGTTTCAACATCCCCGTCAAGCTGTTCTGCGACTTGGGCCTGGTCTACTCCTACTTCACCGACATCGACGGCAAGCCCAACTCCGGACAGCACCAGCCCATCCACAGAATCAACACCTCGGAATACCCCACCCAGACCCGGTTCATCGGAACGGTGGGATTCAAGCTTTACCCATAGGACACCCACGGGGATTCCGGCTTACCCGGCTGGAATCCCAACCCCTTCCCTCCCGCAAAGGCAAGCCCACAGCTATCTTCACAACGACAATTTCCTAGCAAAAGTCCTCTTCATCATAGCTTTCCAAGTGCTATGGAGACCATATATTCCAACCAAATTCCATCACCCTTAATCTATTTGGAGAAATATATGAACAGACTACTTTTCAGATTCCTTTTCCTTGCATCCATGTACCTGCCGCTTTCGGCCCAAACCCACAACTCGGTTCCCTTAGACGACCCGATTTACTTCCTGCTAGAAACAGCCTCCATCAAGGGCTATTGCACCCTACCAGCAATCCGTCCCTATTCCCAGAAGACCATCCTCAAGGCGCTGGAACAGATTGCAGCCAGTGATGATGCAAGTCCACTGGAGCGGGACAGTGCCCAGGCTGCCATCCTGCGCCTGCAGCCTCCATCCCAGGAAGCCTGGTATAAAACGGGCCGGCTCAACTTCAACTACGATACAGCCAGCGGACTGAAAAACAGGCTGGGACTGGGGGTAAACCTTTCTGCCCACATCGGCTCCAACTTCACCAAGCCTTCTTTCACGTGGGAGGCTATTTTGGACGCTTGGGTAAACGGAGACTTCACCAAGTACTTCTCCTACAAGCTGCTGATGGCAGCGGGTCTCTCCCACTACGACTTCGACGCATACCCGCCATACACCTTCTCTCAGCCGTACGATGGATTCCAATTCCTGCTGAATCCCATGGGAGACTTTACCGCAAAGTCCCAGGATGGCCACATCGGCATGAAAATCCAGCCGGAACTATCCTTTGGCTTTGGAGATGGCATGCTGAGCATCAACTTCTCCCGAATCAGGAGGGACTGGCAGCTGGCTCAGGGAGTCGGCGGATTGCTGCTGGCAGGTTCGGCCCGCCCCTTCATGGCTCTGGACATCTACTTTTCTCCCACTAAATGGCTGCAACTGGCCTTTCTCAACGGCGTACTGGAATACAACCGAGCCGACTCAGACACCATCCGTCCCTTTGACTTCCAAAACAGCTTCACTGCCATGAAGGCTCAATTCGGCCTGGGAAAATATGTGGATGCAGCCATCAACTCTGCGGTGGTATTTACAAAGCGATTCGAGATGGGTTACTTCAATCCGTTGATGGTTCCCCTTTTCTATCAAAACATGGTGGGTGACTTTGACAATCTGTATTTTGGTGGGACTCTCGTTGTCAAGCTCCCGCCCTGGGGACGAATCTTTGCAGATATTCTTCTCAGCGAGATTCGTTCCCTGGACATTGTATACACACCGCAGAATGTCTATGCCTGGCAGGCGGGCGGACAACTGGCAATTCCAGGCAGCCCAACAACCATCACACTGCAATACACCAAGATTGAGCCATTCATGTACACCCATTATGGCACGATCACCCCTTGGACTGGTGATACGGAAATGAACACCAGCCTTGTAAACCACGGCGAGGGCATAGGCTCCAATCTACCGCCCAATACAGACGAGCTCAAGCTTTCCGCCACCGGGATGCCCCTTTTGTTCCTGGAGTGGAACGCCTCCTACCGCATGGTTCGCCACGGCATCACACCACCGGGGAGCACCTACGAGCCAACCGAATACAGCGATATGCCCGACAGAAAGCACTTCCTCCACGATGGGGTCTACCAGTGGCAGCACATCTTCACGGTGGGATGCAGCTACACTATGCAGCAGCTCCATATTCCCATAAACATTTTCTGTGATTTGGGTTTAGTGTATTCCTACCACACCGACACAACAGATGCCTCATCCTCTGTCATCCACAGAATTAACACCTCGGAGTATCCAAACAGGCTTTCTGTCTTGGGAAAAATCGGAGTGAAGGTCTTTCCCTAGCATGGAGAATTCTATACTATGTCACAATGGGTGCAAGCTCCAGGGGCCATTTTCCCCGAGGCTTGCACCGAGCAAAGGAGCCGTCATGAAGTCTAAAATAATCCCCGCAAGAATTTGCCCCCCCCCATGAATACAATTTAATTATATATAA
>CAMGSV010000003.1 GCA_946061495.1 uncultured Spirochaetales bacterium
GTTGGTTGCTCCATTGTTGTTAGTGGTATTGCTGTGGCTTTTGTTTGCCTGATGTTTTTTGATCGGGAGATAATGGAAGACACTATATCCCAGCTCGATTATACGGCACATGGTGTGAAGTACATACTGGAAGACTGGAAGGTGTCTCTGGAGGGGGATGCACAGAGGCTTTCCGAACAAGAGGAGCTTCGTGACCTCTTCGCTGGAGAAGAGCGGGCCGATCTGAAGGTGTATTGCCAGAGAATTTCCGAGGAGCTGGGGCTTGACCTTATGGTGATTCTCGACAACCTAGGAAGGGTGGTTGAAGGAGGAGACAGCGGCTTGGCTGCAGGCAGCAACCTGTCTTCTCTGATGACAGTGCGGGAGGCCTTGCAGAAGAAAATCAATTACACGGTGGAGAATATGGAGTCCGTTGGCTACTACATCTTGTCTGCGGCGCCGTTGTACCAGCAGCAGGGCGATGGTGTTGTTGAGGGCGTAGTGCTGGTGGGGTTTAGCCTGAGTGAATTTCCCTTTCTGATTCAGGACAGCTACAATGTGGAATGCACGGTTTTTAGCGGGGATGTTCGATCGGAAACTACCATTCTGGGGCAGGACGGCCAGAGCATCAAGGGGACAAGCCTGGACAACCAGGGCATTTTGAATACAGTTTTGAATCTGGGCCAGGTGTACAAGGGGGAGAACAGAATTCAGGGAGAGGACTATTACTCCAGCTGTTTTCCCATCACCTGCAAAAATGGTGTGATTACCGGCATGATGTTCATTGCAAAGAGTATTGAGAAAATCAATGCTGTCAGAAACAATACGCTGAAAGTCGTCGTGCCACTGGTGGTGGTGATTGCTGCCATCTTCCTGATTTTCTGCTGGTTCTTTATGAAGGGGATTGTGAAAAGGATCGGCAATGTAGTGGCAGTCCTCAAGGATATGGCCACTGGGGAGGCTGACCTCACCAAGCGGGTTACACTGCTGCATGTGGATGAGATTGGAGCCCTAGCCATCAATTTCAATGATTTTTGCTCCAAGCTGCAGCATATTGTGACGGAGATAAAGCAGTCCAAGAAGGAACTGGAAAATACGGGGAGCACGTTGACGGTGAGTACAGAAAATACGACAGCTGTCATCACCCAAATCATTGGCAGTATAGATGGTATTCATCAGCAGCTTTCACATCAAAATACAACTGTGGAAAGTACCGCCAGCACCCTTGAAGCTATGTCGAAGGATATTGTCTCCCTGAACACCATGATAGAGGAACAATCTGCTGGAATAGCGGAGGCATCGTCGGCAGTGGAACAGATGATGGGGAATATTTCTTCTGTGAACCGATCGGTGGATAGCATGGCGGAGTCTTTTGGAACCCTCTCCCAGAATGCTACGGTGGGATTCAAAAAACAGCAGGATGTAAACGAGCGGATTCTCCTGATAGAGCAACAGTCTCAAATGCTGCGGGAAGCGAACATGGCGATTTCCAGCATTGCCTCCCAGACGAACCTGCTGGCCATGAATGCTGCCATTGAGGCCGCCCACGCTGGGGATGCAGGACGAGGATTTTCTGTGGTTGCAGATGAAATCAGAAAGTTGTCCGAGACTTCTGCGGTGCAGTCAAAGACCATCAGTAGCCAGCTGAAAAATATTCAGGGATCCATTACGGAGGTGGTGCAGGCTTCCACTGCGGCGAGTTCGGCCTTTACAGTGATGGCAGATAGAATTCAGGAAACGGACGGCCTTGTGGCGCAAATCAAGCAGGCGATGGAGGAGCAGGATATTGGTTCCAGGCAGATTAGAGAAGCCTTGAGAAATATGAATGACAGTGCAGTGGCCGTGCAGGGGGCATCCCAGCACATGGCATCCCAGAACAAGGCCATTGTGCAAGAAATCACATCCCTGCAGCATTCATCCCAGATGATGAGCCAAGGTATGAATGACATGGCCACTGGTGCCCACAAAATTCGCGAGACAGGCGTGGACTTACGGAACATTTCCCGGGATATGAAGGACTCCATCAAAAAGATTGGCGGTCAGATTGACTTGTTTACGGTGTAACGAGGCTACCGGCTCTTTTTCTGAGCCTCAAAAAAATGGCACGCCGCACCAGGGGCAGCACTCTAAAAAACAGCCCGATGTGCATCGGTCTGTTGCATCATTAGTCATATTTTATGCAATTTATTCATTTATTTTATGGGGAAGAAAGGAAAATGAATTATTTCATTTGTGGATTTCTGCTAATTTTTCTGTTCAACACTATTATATTGATGGTGCAAAAGCGATTTTTCCCACATCACTGCCACAACAAAAAGCTTGGTTTTCATGGAAAACCTCCTTTAAGATAGAATTAAAATTGATTATATCCCCCCCCCCTATGTCTGTTTGTCAAGGGGTTTTTGCGAAAAAATTGCAGGAAATGATTTTTAGAAGGGGATTTGATTTTCGTGGGCTTATGTCAGATTGACGGAAGGGCAGAAAGCGTGCCTCATTGAACAGACGGCTTTCTAATAATGGTACTTGCAGGAGTCGATGAGGATGGAATTTTCAGCAACCTTGTAGACGAGACGGTGTTCACCGTTTATTCTGCGTGACCAATAGCCAGACAATTCGTGTTTCAGTGGTTCCGGCTTGCCGATTCCAGAGAAGGGAGAGCGGAGGATGTCTTTTATCAGTTCATTGATTTTTCGGAAGAGCTTCCTGTCCTCTGTTGCCCAGGTGTGGTCGTCAACGAAGGACTCTTCGGAAAATATGATGTTCACAGGTCTGACTCCGAGAGGATGTGGGGCTTCTGTCCATTCTCCAGACTTGGGTGGCCATCCGCTACCGGTATCCTTGCCCTCCACCATACTGCGGGGTTTCCCGTCTGTCAATTCTATTCAGTGGTTTTCACTGTATGAGAACAGAGGAACTTAGGTCTGGGGGGATGTGGCAAGCCGTTGGAATTCCTCCTGCAGGTTTCCCGTCAGCTCTTGTGGCAGGAAGTCTCTTTCCAGTCGGAGGAAGCTGCTGCGGCTGATGTTCCGAGCACCAAAGCGGGCCAGATTGGAGGTGTAGACTTGGGAATCTATCAACTGGCCGCCACAGCTGCGGAATGCCTCCGCAAAAAGTACGAAGGCTGACTTTGAGGTATCCGACTCACGGGAGAACATGGACTCACCGAAGAACACTTGTCCTATCAGTACGCCGTAGAGTCCTCCCACCAGTTGGTCCTGCCGCCACACCTCCACGGAATGGGCCACACCGCAGTGGAAAAGCTGGCAGTAGGCTTCAATCATGGTGGGACCAATCCAGGTGCCTTCCTGGTCCACTCGGTTGACATTGGCACAGGCGTCAATCACCCGGGGAAAGGCCCGGTCCATGGTGTAGTGGTAGGGGGTGTGGCGGAGAAAACGTCTGAGTCGCTGTGGTATATGGAGCTCCTGGGGAAAAAGCACGAATCGTGGATCCGGTGACCACCACACCACTGGTTCACCTTCAGTCTCGTTGTACCAAGGGAAGATGCCTTGCAGATAGGCGGAATAGAGCAGGTTGAGGTTCAGATTGTCTGTCACTGCCACAACACCTTTCTGGGCCTCTTCGGGGGAGGGAAAGATAATTGGCTGGAAATGGGACTGGTGGTAGGCGTGTTCCATAGGCCGAATGATACTGCTTCGGAATATCATATGCAAGATGATTTTGAAAATGTCAGGGCAAAAAAAATGCCGTCCCTCAAAATCAACTCTCCTGAGGGACGGCCATGGGGAAAAATGGAGGCTAATTAAATATGGATATCATTCTGCATCCAGTCCAATACCTCTGGAACGGTGGCGAAGTGCCCCTCCATAACGCCAGTATGTGACATCTGGGTATTTTTCTGTGCCTGAATTTTCAGCATTATCGATGAGCCTTCTGCAAAACCGAAGGCCTTGCAGCCTGCCTCAACAAAGGCCTTTGTCATTTCAACCAGCTGGCCGCCTTCGTTTGGTCCTACCGGTCCCATTTCGGTGCAGTCTGCAATGTATGCCCATCCAGTGGCCTTCCAGCCAGCAGCGTGGCGCAAAACAGTGGTCATGAGCCACTTCAAGTCATCAACATTTGTCTGTCCCTTTCCAGATGAAAGAATGATTTTTCGTCCTGCAACAACCTCAACGGTCTGGGTACCATGGGTTTCCTTCATATCGTAACTCCTTAACTTCAAGTTGCAAGTCAAGGCTCATTAACCACAAAGGTTGTCTTTCTGTTGCGTTAATGGTCTTCGGCTGCTTTCTTCCATTTTAAACCCATACCTCTCATCTGTCAAATAAATTAATTCAAGATGAGATTTTTTGAATGACCTTGACTTTTCTTCCAGCATTTCATATGGTAAACTTTGTATTTGCTTGCAAATATTGCGTTTTATTATAAAATTCTACGGAGTGTAAGAAATCCATGCAGATCCAACTTTCAGACCACTTTACCTACCGGAAATTGTTTCGGTACGTGCTGCCCTCCATCCTCATGATGCTGTTCACCTCCACCTACAGCATTGTGGACGGGTTCTTTGTGTCCAACTTTGTGGGGAAGACCGCCTTTGCGGCAGTGAACCTCATCATGCCCCTGGTGCTGGGAGTGAGCTCCGTGGGCTTCATGCTGGGGACGGGAGGCAGCGCCATCGTCTCCATGACATTGGGGCAGGGGAAGGGGGGGCTGGCCAACCGCTATTTCTCCATGGTGGTGTACGCCACCTTTGTGCTGGGCTGCATCTTTGCGGCGGTGGGCTTCGTGGCCTCCCCCGTCATTGCCCGCCGTCTGGGGGCCGCGGGGGAGCTGCTGGCATTCTGTGTGGCCTACGGACGGATTCTCTTTGCCTTCATGCCCTTCTTCATGATGCAGACCATGTTCCAGAGCTTCTTTGTGGTGGCAGAAAAGCCCACCTACAACCTGAAGGTGACGGTGGCGGCGGGGCTCACTAACATTGTGCTGGACTATGTGTTCATCAAGACCCTGGGCTGGGGGATTCAGGGAGCGGCCTGGGCCACCGCCACCAGCTATCTGGTGGGCTCCGTGGTACCTCTGGTGTATTTCTTCCGCCAGCACAACTCCAGCCCCCTGCGGCTGGGAGCCACGGGGTGGTACGGCAGGGTTTTCCTCAAGACCTGCACCAACGGCTCTTCGGAGATGGTGAGCAACCTTTCCGCCTCGGTGGTGGGCTTCCTATACAACCTGCAGCTGATGAAGTATGCGGGGGAGGACGGGGTGGCCGCCTACGGGGTAATCATGTATGCGGGCTTCATCTTCATTGCCATCTTCATCGGCTACTCCATCGGCAGCAGCCCCATCGTCAGCTACCACTACGGTGCCGGCAACAAGGCTGAGCTGCACAACATGTTCCGGAAGGGTCTGACCTTGATGACGGTGGGAGGGCTGGTGCTGGTGGGGCTGGGGGAGCTGGCGGCCCGTCCAGTGGTGGCCCTGTTCACCAGCTACGACGTGGCCTTGATGGAGATGACGGTGTTTGCCGCCCGCATCTGCACCCTGTCCTTTGTCTTCGCCGCCGTGAACATCTGGGGCTCCGGCTTTTTCACCGCCCTGAACAACGGACTGGTCTCCGCCCTCATCTCGTTTTTGCGGACCCTGGTGTTCCAGGTGACAACGATTCTGCTGCTGCCCCTGCTGTTCGGCCTGAACGGGGTCTGGTTTTCCATGGTGACGGCAGATTTTTTGGCGACGGTGGTGACGGTGGTCTTTCTGGTCCGTCTCCGCCGCCGCTACGGCTACTGAGGGCCGCTACTGGTGGTAATGGGTGCCGCAGTAGGCGATGAAGAGTGCGTCGTCCTGAATTGTATAGACGATGCGGTGTGATTCATCAATGCGGCGGTTCCAGTAGCCGGGAAACTCCCCCTTCAAAGGCTCCGGCTTGCCGATGCCGCTGTACCTGTTGCGGTCGATGTCCTTCAGGATTTCATTTGTCCGTTTTAGAAGGCGTTTGTCTGATTGGAGACGCAGGTAGTCCTCCCAGGCAATGTCCGACCAGTTCTTCTGCATCAGTCCACCTCAATGAGCTCGTGGGGGACGACCTGCCCCTCTTCAATTTGTCTGACGGACTCCCGTAGCCGCGCCTGGTTCTCCTCGTTCCAGAAGGGGTCTCCCTCCACCTCGAAGGGGATGCGGTTCTGCCGCAGGGTGATCTTTACGAACATGTTCACCGCCGCCGACACCGTCAGTCCCACAGACTCGCAGAATCCCTCGAAGGCCATCTTTGTATGGTCATCCATTCTTACACTGATGCTTGCCATTGTATTACTCCTTATAACTAATGTAAAGCTATGCAATATTTTTGTCAATAAAATACTTCGGGGTGATGGTTTGGAGTTCCAGTCATTGCATTTGTCTGCCCCTTCCCGCTACAATGGCAGCGAGTGACAACATGAACGTAGAGCCTTTTGATTCAAACTATATCCAAGAACTGGTGAGCTGGGTGCGTCCCCTCTGGACCATGGTGGACTGGAAACGGTCAGTGTCTGCCGTGGACGGTGAGAAATCTCTGTCCACTGTAGACTTGGACGTGGAGTTCATTGTGCGGCACAACATCTTCCATAATGAGTTTGCCCTGCAGCTGGTGGAGGGGGAGCGTGTTCTGGCGGTGGCCTTTGCCGCTAGGAAGAATGAGGAGAACGATGCCCTCCAGTGGCTTGCAGAAAGAGTGCAGGTTTTGACGGAGGAAGAGGTCGCTGGTATGCGTCAGGTGGTGGACTATCTTGAGGATATGGACAGGCGAACCTGCCGCCACATGGGGGATGGGGACATCAGGCTCACCCTCTTTGCCAGCGGCTCTCCGGGGGGTGGCGGCCTGATTCTGGCGGAGCTGGAGGAGCGGCTGCGCCGCTGTGGCTTCACGTCCCTGTACCTGTGGACAGATAGTGACTGTACCCACCAGTGGTACCCCCGCCACGGCTTTGAGCTGGTGGAGGAGGCTCGCAACGAAGCCTTCTCCACTCCCCAGCGGGACTTCCTGACCTACATTTTCAGGAAGGAGCTGTAGGGTATCATCCGATCAGCATCGATTTTCCGCCAATTTTCCAGTTGTCTCGTGAAATCCACCACTTGTCATGCAAATCGATCCCCATAGTCTTGCTTTCAGGTATAATGGAGCCATGAAAAGGATTATGATTTCATTCGGTATGCTGGTGTTGTTGGTCGGGAATGTTTTTGGTGACGAGTCTGGAAAGCTTCAGCGGGGGCTTTCTGTCGGTGCAAGCTGGAATGCTCAGAAGGAAAGGTATGGTGGTAGGTTGGAGGTGGGGCTACCCATTGTTGATGGGGAAAGTGGATGGCTGCTACGGTCAAGCTTTGGTTTGGGAGGATATGGTGGTAGTCTAAGTCAGACAGCAGCTCATTGGGGAGGGCTGGCCTTGGATGCAAAGATTATCGGGGGCGGCAAGATTCAGCGAGCGGACTATGCAGTTCGTTCATACGGGTATCTTTCCGGGGAATTTGGAATGTTTGCCGCTGACACCAAATCCATTCACGCCGCACCCTTCATGGTGGGAATAGGAATGGGAGGCGGCTTCGAATTCCAGTTCGCCAGGCGTGTTGCGTTTTTCATAGAATGTGGTGGAGCCTTGAATCTCATCGTGGGGAACGAGGCGAAGTCCTTCTCTGCCTTAAAAGGAGGAAGTCCAGCTCTTTCTATTGGATGGAGGAATTATTTTTGAGGTGTGAAATTGAGGTTGTGCCTTGCCAGGCTCCTTACTGCGTGTTGCGTGTGGCACAACTGACTGACACTGCTTGCCAACTGGCAGACCGAATTCGTTGTCTTGACATGAAAAAGGAGCTTCCTGCACTACATGCTTGGGACGGCAATTTTTGTGTGCCATTGGAATTGTCTGAAATAGTTCGGGTTTTTGCCATGGACAAGAGGGTCTTTGTGGAGACGAAAACGGAGACCCTCTTGCTGAGAAGCAGGTTGTATCAGGTTGAGACGTTGCTGGATGAATTCGGGCTGCATCAGTTCGTTCGCATTTCGAATAGTGAGATTGTCAATTTAAAGTATGTCCAGAAGTTTGACTTGAGTTTTACCGGTATCATCAAGATTCACCTGCGGCATGGAGGGGAATCCGTCGTATCCAGAAGGTATACACCAAAAATCAGAAAGAAGCTAAGGCTGTACAATGAATTATCTGCTAGCGTCCCAAGTGGGGGAGAGTAAGATGATCATGTTAGGAAATAGTATACGAAGGGGAGCGTGGGGCAGTGCAATCGGTGTTCTCGCCTCCCATCTGATTCCATTGTTTATGTCTCTGCTGGCATCAGAGGGGGTGTTCCAGCCCGTTTCATCCAGTTTATTGCAGGATTTAGGTAATGAGCTTCAGGCAGTTTTGTTTCAATCGGGAGTTTTTTGTTTGGCAGGTTTTCTGATGGGACTAGAAAGCCTCATTTGGGAAAAGGAATGCTGGAGTCTCTTGCGGCAAACAGCGGTGCACTCAGGATTGAGTCTTTGTACCCTGTTGCCAGCCTTCTTTGTCTGCGGTTGGATAGAAAGCGCTGCGGCCTTCTTGTTGTGGCTGGGCATATTTCTAGCAATCTATCTGTTTGTCTGGTGTGCCTGTTACCTTGCAGGCCTCCGGACGGTACGGGAGCTCAACCGATTGCTGTGAAGCGCCATTGGCTGTTACCGGCTGAGACGGAACTGAACCGCCTGGATTATAGTATTGACAAAACCTTTGCTGGAATGGAGCTTAATGCATTATTATATCCATGTGAAACAGGATATTGCATATCGATAAGGAGTTTTTATGAAGAAGATTTGCGTGATTGCCGCTCTGTCAATCTTCGTGTTGGCGGGTGTCAGCGCAGTTGGAAAAAAGGATTCCGCTGCCGGTGCTGCGGGTTATCACCGGACTGAATGAGCCCCGACAGGCTATCTCCTATAGCGCAACACCGGGACAGGCCTATGTGCTCAACGCAGATCTGAGTGTTGCAATCATTGACTATGCAAATGGCCAGATTGTTGCCAACATCCCGGAATAAGCCGATATAAATTATGACAAAGGCAGCCCTATGAGGAATGGGCTGCCTTTTTTATGCGTGAAGGGCTGGGCTTTGAGATGACTCACTCAAAGGACACAATTCTTGGTTGCATCGAAACCGCTTCATTCTGCGGAGGAGGACTCAAATTCCTGCTGGATTGTATCCGCCACCTGCTGGATGCGAGGCTGCCGCCTTTCCTCCAGGGGGTTGTACAAGATGGGATTCCGCAGGGTCAGGCAAAGGATGATGAATTCCCTCTGCTCCAATGCCGTATACTCTTTGTCAAAATACAGCAGGGACGCTTCGGCAAGGCCATAGACACCATTGCCAAAGTACGCTACAGAAAAGAAATAGTTGCAGCAGTCCTTGTAGGCAGCCCTGCCTGCCAGTCGTCTTGCCGTGGCTAGCTGTACAACCTGTCGCTTTAGGCTTCTGGTTGAGAGTGGCAGCGTCCGGTTCAAAAAGCTGGCCGCCACAAAGCTGGCAATTTCATTGTTGCATTGAATCAAGTCCTGCACCCAGAGGGTGGGAGAAAAGCGAGGCTCCTTGCTTTTGTGCAGGATATGGCCGGCTAAGTCCAGTTGCATCTGCGAGAGCTTCAGGTTGCTCTGGGGCATAAGGTCGGAGTGGGAAATCTCCACCGCATTGAAATGGAGGAATAGTTCCACAGCAAGATACAGGGCCACTACCACACTGAAGAGACACAGGACACCCCTGCCAATTATCTTGATGCAAGTGCTTGGCATTGCCTTTCCTGCCCTACACCTTAAAGGCTCGCTCCACTGGCAGGGCACAGACAATGCCCCTTGCATCGCTACGGACTCCATGCTCCTTGTTCACTGCATCCATAATCTGGGTGGCGATGGTGGAGGCAGCCAAAATCATGATGATTTCCCGCTCCTCCATTACATCTTGAATGCCAAAATGACTCATCATGCCTCCATCTGCCAGACGCGACCTGATGATGGTTCCTCCCATGGCTCCTGCAGCACGGGCGGTGTGCATCACTTGGTCAGTGCAGCCCTGGTTTACAGAAATCAATATCAGCTGGTGATTATATTCGTTTCTCATCTCTTCCTCTCCTTCATGTGATGTTACGGGGGTAGTGGTGCGGGAAATCATCTCCGCAGTAAGCCGATTGACGGCTGAAAGCTTCAGCTCCATCATCAAACCACGGTACCGGCTGGAGCCAAGGCTTTCCCGCAGGACTACAGCCAAGGCGTTGATGGTCTGTCGTGGGGCAATGCTGAGAATAATGTCCTTGTCATTGCTTCCAAGTCCGAGAATATCCATCATTTCGGAGGGGGCCGTTCCAAAACCCATGGTCTGTATGTGAAACTGGATGTCCCGTGTGCGCATCATCTCCATGTAGGATGAGCCCTTTCCCCGCTCAAGGATGGACAGAATCATCTCCATGGGGTTGTTGTCCGTTCCACTCATTTGGCCACCTCCTTGTAGTACATCATGTCGTCCTCAATCTGCAGCAGCTCGCTGTGGGCCTGCAGCAGTTGTTTTTTCTGCCTCATCCTTCCCAATAAACCCATCACCTGGATGGTGATGAGGGGAGTCATAGCCACCATGGCCACGATTCCGAAGGCATCCGTCATTACATTGCCGCCCGCCGCCTCGCAGGCACCGATGGCAAAGGGCAGGATGAAGGTGGTGGTCATGGGACCGCTGGCAACACCGCCGGAGTCAAAGGCGATACCGGTGTAGATGGGGGGTACAAAGAAGGTGATGATCAGGGAGAGGGTGTAGCCGGCAATCAGGATGGGCAGGATGGGGATGCCCGTCAGCACTCGAAGCATGGCGATTCCCACGGAGCAGGCCACACCTACGGACAGGGCCACACCGATGGGACGCTGCCCGATGGCTCCGTTGGTGACCTCGGCAACCTGCTTTTTCAGGGAGTGGACGGCAGGCTCGGCGGAAACCACAAAGTACCCCATCAGGGCACCGGCAGGAATCAGGAGAAATTTCTTGCTGCTGGCGGCGATTCCTGCACCGATGAGACGGCCGGCGGGCATGAATCCCACGTTGGCTCCAGCTAGAAAGAGCACCAGTCCGGCGTAGGTGTAGACGCAGCCCACCACTATTCGCATCATCTGGTGCCTGCTGAAGCTGCGGGTGATGATTTGGAACAGGGCAAGGCAGCCAAAGATGGGAGCCAGTGCGACGAGCACCTCCTTGGCGTAGTGGGGGAAGGCCTGGGCAAAGATGAGGAAGGCTCCCTTGGTGTCGGCTGCGATGAGCAGCTCCGTCTGTGAGCTGGTGGGCTCCGGTTGGAAGGTGATGCTGAGGATCAGCACCGAAAGGATGGGGCCCACGCTGCAGAGGGCCACCAGACCGAAGCTGTTCTCGTGGGCATTCTTTGCGGTGCTCATCATGGCCATTCCCGTACCCAGTGCCATGATGAAGGGAACGGTGATGGGACCGGTGGTGACGCCACCTGAGTCGAAGGCGACGGGAATGAAGTCCTCCGGGGCGAAGAAGGCCAGGACGATGACAGCTAAATAGAAGAGAATCAGCAGGCGCGACAGGGGAATGCCCACCCGTGTCCGCACCATGGAGACCACCAGGAAGATTCCTACGCCTACACCCACCGAGGCAATCAGCACCATGTTGGGGACGGAGGGAATCTGTTCTGCCAGTACCTGCAGGTCTGGCTCGGCGATGGTAATCATCACTCCCAGCACAAAGCAGATGGCCATTGGAATGACAAGACGCTTCGACCTACCGATTTGGGCACCGATGCCGTCTCCCAGAGGCTGCATGGAAATCTCTGATCCAATGGTAAAGAGGCTCATGCCGAAAATCAGGGTCAGGGTTCCAAAGAGGAACAGCACCAGCACGCCTGATTCCAGGGGGGCGATGGAAACGCTCAATACCAGCACAATGGCAAAAATCGGAAGCACAGACCGGATGGCTTCGCTCACGGCCTTGTTCAGATAGTTCAACGAGGCGACCTCCTGAGGAAAAATAAAATTGTAGAGAGACAAAAAAAGAGCCGGCATTCAGCGGACAAGCTGAAGCTACCGGCTGTCATTGTATATGATTTGTGTAGGTTCTGCAACAAACCAATGCCCCACAAAGGGGCATTGGGGCGTCTGGTTTATCCCTGGGCCTGAATCAGATCAAGAATCTGACGTGCGTTCTTCTTGCCGAAGGAGGACTCCCCTCCATTGATAATCATGCAGGGCACGCTCATCACCTGGTACTTGTCCCGTAGGTCAGGGAAGTGGTTCAGGTCGTAGACCTCCGCCGACACATTGCTGTTGAGGGAGGCAATGCACTGGGCGGCCACCACCAGGTCGGGGCACATGGTGCAGGACAGTGACACCAGAATCTTGATGTCCACCGGCTTTGCAATGGCCTGTGCGTCTGCCAGAACATCAGGGGCCAGCTGCTGTCCGGGACCCGCCGCATTGTAGAGGCCCAGCACAAAGCTGGTGAATTCGTGGCCTCCGGGCACTCCGTGGAAGGCCAGTCCAGTCCAGCTGCCGTCTCCACGGCAAATGCGGACGCAGGGCTTGTGCTGGTCGCTGCCGGAAGCCGTCACCCGAACCTCCAGCTTTGAGGTGAGCTTTGCCAGCTCCTCCATGTAGTTTTCCAGCTCCTGGGAAACGGGGCGGTCGTCCAGCTGTAGTTCCAGAATCAGGGGGTTCTCCATGCGGGAGAAGACGGTGTTCAGCTGGGCCAGCATGTCGGGGGTGAACAGGTCGCTGCTCTGGTTGCCGTCTGCCTCCTGGTCACCGCTGTCCTGGGAAGCTGTCTGACTGGTGGCAGCCATCTGGGGCTGCTGGGGCTTGATGCCCGTCTTCCGCTGGAGGGCGGCGGCGTACTTTTCCAGCTCGGTGGCGGCAATGGCGCCATCGCCTACAGCGGTGACAACCTGACGCAGATTCTTGATGCGGACATCGCCAGCTGCATAGAGTCCCGCTACCTTTGTCTGCATGTTGTTGTCGGTGACCACATAGCCCTGCTGGTCCAGCTCGGCAATGTCCTTTACCAGCTCAGTGGCAGGCTCGTATCCGGCGAAGACAAAGACACCGATGTTGTCTCCTGCCTCGGCCTTGTGTTCTGTCACCGCTCCAGTCTTGTTGTTGCGGTAGCGGATGGCACGGAGGACGGAGTCTCCGGTGACCTCCTCCACCTCGGTGTTGGTGAGGACGGTAATCTTCTGGTGGTTTCGTGCCTCGTCGGCAACAGACTTGGCGCAGGCAAAGTCATCCTTGCGGATGAGGATGGTGACGTGGCGGGCATACTTGGTGAGGAAGACGCTTTCCTCTGCGGCGGCAAAGCCTCCGCCGATGACGAAGACCTCCTTTCCGGTGAAGAACTCGCCGTCGCAGGTGGCGCAGTAGGCTACACCATGGCCCTTGAATTCAGCCTCGCCCTTGAATCCAATCATGCGGGGGCGGGCGCCGGTGGCCAAAAGAATGCCGAAGCACTGCAGCTCTCCCCGGGTGGTGAAGACGCTCTTGAGGTCCCCCGCCACGGAAATCCGCTCCACTTCGGCCAGCATGAATTCGGCACCGAAATTCTGTGCCTGCTTTCTCATTGTCTCTGTCAGGGCAGTCCCGCTGGTATGCTCTACTCCGGGGTAGTTCACCACTTCGGATGTGATGGTAATCTGCCCGCCAAAGTTGTCCTTCTCAACAACAAGAACCCTGTACTTGGCGCGGGCCAAATACAGGGCTGTTGTGAGACCAGCTGGACCGCCACCGATAACAACTACATCGTAGACAGTATCGTTGCGGTCACTCATAATTACAGGGCTCCTACCAGATCCAGGCTGGGCTTCAGTGTCTCAGCACCGGGCTGCCACTTGGCAGGGCACACCTGGTCGCCGTTCTTGGCAACGAACTGGCTGGCCTGCACCTTGCGCAGCAGCTCCTCGGCGTTGCGTCCAACGTTACCGGCGTTCACCTCGTAGGCCACAATCTTTCCCTCAGGGTTCAGAACGAAGGTTCCCCGCTCAGCCAGACCATTGGCCTCGATGTACACCTCGAAGTCCTTGGCCAGCACGTGGGTGGGGTCAGCCAGCATGGTGTACTGGATGGCCTTAATGGTCTTGGAGGTGTCGGCCCAAGCCTTGTGTACGAAGTGGGTGTCGGTGGAAACAGAGTACACCTCGCAGCCAATCTTCTGGAACTCGGCATACTTGTTCTGCAGATCCTCCAGCTCAGTGGGGCACACGAAGGTGAAGTCAGCAGGATAGAAGAAGAATACGGACCACTTGCCCAGGATGTCCTTCTTGGAAACAGTCTTGAAGGCGTTGTTCTGGTAAGCCTCTACGGTGAACTCACCGATTTCTTTGTTGATCAATGACATGATGTAACTCCTATATAATAAGTTTTATTGCAAAAGTTAGCTAATGCAAATTACTTGGTATATAATACAAATTCCTTTTTATTGTGTCAATTGAATTTGAGAAGATTGGAGGATTATTGCAGTTATTGTCGTTTTGAGGAAAATTCTGCTAGTGGAGTGGGGAAAATTCCGGTAGGGAACCACCAATCAGTGGCTTGCACCAGTTCTCGAACTCCTTGGTTATGTCGTCTCCTGTTGGGAGTAGGTTCTTTTCTTCCAGAATTCGTTCCTTCAGCATGACTTCCTCCATGGGAATCAGGAAGGTTTCGCTGCGGAAGGGCTGTTGTGCCGTTGACGGGAGGCGACGGAATCCCTCCATTACGGCTGTTTCTCCTGCAAGTGCGGCCCGTACTGCCTCCCTACCCGCCGCAATGGCTTCGTCCCGGTCAAGGTCGGATTGCCAGGCAATGGAAAGCGGAAGTATGTGGGGGACAATCCCTCGATTTTGGCTCTGCCGAAAACCTTCAAGACGGCGGCAGTGCATCTATGCATGAAGCATGGCTCTCGGGAGGAGCTTTCCCTCCCGAACCATCCCTGCTGCGGATAAGATTGCAGAAAGCCAGTCCTCGTGGTATCATGTGCTTATGAATGAATTCACTATCATAAAGCCGGAAGAGCTTTCGGCAAACGCTTTTTCCACCATTGGAAAGGACTGGCTTCTGATTACTGCAGAAGTTGAGGGCAAGGTCAACACTATGACCGCATCCTGGGGCGGGCTTGGGGTCATGTGGCACAAGAATGCTGCCTTCATCTTTATCCGACCCCAGCGCTACACCAAGGAATTTGTAGACGGCTCAAGTCATTTGTCCCTCTGTGTGCTGGAGGATGGCCTCCGGAAGGAGCTGAACTATCTCGGCACTGTTTCCGGTCGGGACGAGTCTAAAATCGAGAAGGCTGGCCTTACTGTCCGCCGTGAGGATGGAGTCCCCTATTTCGACCAGTCCCGTATTGTCCTGCTTTGTCGCAAGCTCTTTTCCCAGCAGCTGGATCCCAACTGCTTTGTTGACGTGACCATCGAGCCAAAGATTTACCCCAATAAGGACTATCATTATATGTATGTCTGCGAGGTGGAGAAGGTGCTTGTCCGCTGAACTACACCATCCTTTTCATTGCAAGGATGAGGTGGTTTTGGAACATCCGGTTCAAAGCCACCTGGTTTACAATGGCTCTTGTCAGCCCAAGAATTATATGCGAGGTAATTTATCGATACTTTTTTTACGAAAAAAAATCACTATCTTTCAAAAATATACAATTTTTTTCTTGCATTTTTGACTCAGCAATGTTACAGTAGAGGAAACACAATTTCTTTCATCTTAGCGACAAATTGAGCGAATCGCAGATACAGGAGGTAAGAAGATATGAATATTCTTGTTTGTATCAAACAAGTTCCGGACACAACAGAAATCAAGATTGATCCGGTAAAGAACACCCTTATCCGTGAAGGTGTGCCCAGCATTGTCAATCCCTTTGACACCTATGCATTGGAAGCAGCCGCACGCATTAAGGATGCTAACCCCGATGCCAAGATTGTGGTAGTGACCATGGGTCCGCCTCAGGCTGAAAAGGCTCTGAGAGAGTGTCTGGCTATTGCTGCCGACAAGGCTTATCTGGTTACCGACCGCAAGTTCGGTGGTTCTGATACCTTGGCCACCAGCTATGTTCTCCGCAAGACTGTAGAGAAGCTGGAGACCTTGGAAGGTAAGTTTGATGCAATCTTCTGCGGAAAGCAGGCTATTGACGGCGACACTGGACAGGTTGGTCCTGAGCTCGCTGAGTGGCTTGACATCCCCCAGGTTACAAACTGCTGGGAGGTTGAGGCTGCCGGTGATTCAATGAAGGTAAAGAAGCAGACCGACGAAGGATTCGAAATCGTGTCTGTGCAGACTCCTTGTCTGGTTACCTACACACAGCCTGCTTGGGAAGTTCGCTATCCCAACATCAAGCGCAAGCTTGCCGCCAACAAGGCAGAGATTCCTCAGATTGCTGTTGCCGACCTCGCTGATGTAGAAGAGGCTCGCCTCGGTCTGAACGGTTCCCCCACAAAGGTTAAGAAGAGCTTTGTTCCTCCCAAGCGTGAGGGCGGAATCAAGATTGAAGAAGAGACCGCAGAAGACGGTGCAAAGAAACTGTTCAAGATGTTGAACGACGCAAGCATTATCTAAGGAAGGGGAGAAAGAGAGTATGAAGTGCAATAAGACCAACGATCTTTGGGTAATTGTTGAGACAAACGAAGACGGCTCCGCAAAGAATGTAGGCTTGGAGTTGTTGACTCCCGGTAGAGATATGGCCAAGAAGCAGGGTGGAAAGCTGGTTGCCCTTATCATCGGTTATAAGGTTGACGCAGCAATCCAGGCTGTTCAGGAGCATGGAGCAGATCAGATTATCGTTGTGGACGATGAGATTTATCAGAAGTACACAACTGATGCCTACACCATCGCTGTTTGCGAGATGATTAAGAAGTACCAGCCCTTGAGTGCAATGCTGGGTGCTACCAGCAATGGACGTGATTTGGGTCCCCGTGTAAACGCTCGCCTGGACACTGGTCTGGTAGCAGACTGTACAGCTCTTGACGTTGATCAGCTGGAGGATGGTTCCACCATCGTAGCATGGACACGCCCTGCCTTCGGTGGAAACCTGATGGCAACCATCAAGTGTCCTGACCACACACCCCAGATGGGAACTGTTCGCCCCGGTGTGTTCAAGAAGGAGCTCGTTGGAGGAAACGCAGAGGTTATCCGCGAGGAAGTAAAGGTTTCTGCTGATCAGATTCGCACCAAGGTTCTGGAGGTTATCGCAGACATGTCTGCTGACAAGGTAGACTTGGAAGGTGCTGAAATCATCGTTTCCGGTGGTCGTGGTGTTGGTTCTGCTGAGGGATTTGAAGTTATCCGCGCTTTGGCTAAGGAGCTGGGAGCCACTGTTGGTTCTTCCCGTGCCGCTGTTGATGCAGGATGGATTCCCTATGCACACCAGGTTGGACAGACCGGAAAGACTGTTTCTCCCAAGCTGTACATCGCTTGTGGTATCTCTGGTGCTATCCAGCACCTGGCTGGTATCAGCGGTGCAGATTGCGTTGTTGCTGTTAACAAGGATCCTGAGGCTCCCATCTTCGACCGTGCAGACTACGGTGTTGTTGGAAACCTGTTCGAGGTACTGCCTGTTCTTATCGAAGAGATTAAGAAGGCTCGCGGTTAATTAGGTCATTGATTCCCCTGCAAGTTAGGGGAATTATAAAATATTCCATAAGGAGGAAAAGATATGGATTTTAAGTTCACAGAGGATGAGCAGAGCGTTGTTGACATGATCACCAAGTTCTGTGAGGAGAAGGTTGCTCCTCGTGCAGCTGAGGTTGACGAGAAGGAAGAGTTTCCCGTGGAGACTTGGAAGGAATTGGCAGAGATGGGCATGATGGGTGTACCCTTCGATGGGAAGTACAACGGTGCCGGAATGTCTTACCTGACCTACATCGTGGTTTGCGAGAAGCTGGCTGAGGTTTGTGCAACAACCTCTGTTATGGTTTCCGCTCACTCTTCACTCTGTGCATGGCCTATCAGCGAGTATGGTACAGAAGAGCAGAAGCAGAAGTACCTGTCCCGCCTTGCCTCTGGCGAGTGCCTGGGATCCTTCGGTCTCACTGAGCCCGGAGCTGGTACAGATGCTGCTGGTCAGATGACCACTGCTGTTGATAAGGGTGACCACTGGTTGCTGAACGGATCCAAGATCTTCATCACCAACGCTGGTTATTCTTCAATCTTCGTTATCTTCGCTATGACAGACAAGTCACAGGGAACAAAGGGAATTTCCGCATTCATCGTTGAGAAGGGAACTCCTGGATTCAACGTTGGTGCCCACGAGAAGAAGATGGGTATCCGCGGTTCTTCCACCTGCGAGCTGTTCTTCGAAGACTGCAAGATCCCCAAGGAGAACCTGCTGGGTGAAGTTGGAAAGGGCTTCAAGATTGCTATGACTACTCTGGATGGTGGACGCATCGGTATCGGTGCTCAGGCTCTGGGTATTGCTCAGGGTGCAATCAACGAGTGTGTTAAGTATGTTAAGGAGCGCACACAGTTCGGTAAGCGTATCAGTCAGTTCCAGAACACTCAGTTCGAGTTGGCCGATATGCAGACTAAGGTTGACGCTGCTCGCCTGCTGCTCTATAGGGCTGCTCAGGCCAAGATGGACCACGAGCCTTATGGACACATGGCTGCAATGGGCAAGCTGTTTGCTTCTGAAGTTGCTAGCGATGTTACACGCCGCTGTCTGCAGCTGGTTGGTGGATATGGATATACCCGCGAGTATCCCTTCGAGCGCTTCATGCGCGATGCTAAGATCACTGAGATCTATGAGGGAACCTCTGAGGTACAGAAGATGGTTATCTCCGGCTGGATGGGTGTAAAATAATTGCCTGTTCATAACGTAAGATAGCATCTTTAATAAAGGCATCCTGTCTGACAGGATGCCTTTTTTCTGCCTCATGGCTTGTCTAAAAAGTCCTGTAAAATAGAGAGATAAGCAGTAGTGAGTGAGGCTTGCCAGATTATTTTTTTTGCGGCTTCGGGAGTGTCAGTTTTGAAAGAAGGTGATGGATGAGTTCGATGGTCTTTTTTTCGTGTTGTGGAAGCTGGGTGAGAAACTCTAATACCTTCTGACGGTGGTTTTCTGCTGCTTGAACAGCTTTCTCAAAACCACCAGCTTTTAGAATCAACTTGTCAAGGGTAGCCAAGTCTTCGTCAGTCAGAAGCCCAGAATGAGCTTTTTCAATCAGCTCCTTCAATAGCTCCTTGCATGATGAATCTTGCAAGGTATAGATTATTGGAAGCGTGAGAATTCCTTCCTGAAAATCAAGCCGCATGGTTTTTGCGTCACCCATATCCTGTAAACTGAAATCCAGCAAATCATCACGGATTTGGAAGAGATAGCCCAGGTGAAGGCCAATCTGTCCCATAAGTTCCACAATGGATTCTTGGCATCCACTTTCGAGTCCACCAATTTTGCAAACGGTCACGAACATGGAAGCAGTCTTGCCGTAGATATTCTGGTAATATTGATCCTCGGTAACTGAAACCTTATAACGGCACGCTGCCTGATTAATTTCACCTTTGCACATGTCTTGAATAGTTTGTGCCAAAAGCATACCGGATTCTTGAAGTCTATCACGGAGGATAATGGACAGTGTTTGACTTAAGATAAGGTCTCCTGCATAAACTGCCATATCCTTACCGTATTTTGCTTGTATGGTGGGATTACCTCGACGGAGAACAGAGTCGTCAACAATATCGTCATGAATAAGTGATGCCATATGGACAAATTCTGCCAAAGCCGCAAGACGATAGAGGCGGGAAGTCATTTGAGCATAGTTGGGGCCAAGTTTTGCCATTAAAAGAAGTAAGCTGGGACGGACACCCTTTCCTCTGCTGTTCATCACATCTTGTATAATGTCTCCAACAGGACCCTTGTTCCAGTCTTCTGGCAAAAGAATATCCATCTCACGAGAAACAAATGTAAGTTCATCTTTCAATTGCGGTAAAGCGGTAAAGAACACGTAGAATAGCTCCTGTTAAGACATGAGTAATTTCATTATGAAAATGTGGACAAGAATTGAGAGTGGATAGAGGATTCCTACGGCCGTAGCGACAATCACCATGTTCAGTACATCCTCTATTTTAGTTTTTCGTAAACGTTGCCCGGTGTATATTTTTACAAAATGCTTCCGTAGAGCAATAATCATAATAATAATTATTGGACTACCAATGGTATACCAGAAGATACTTACGTGAAGCATTGTAAAAATCCAAACAAAGGTGAAAATGGCGGCTACCTTGTGAATATGTTGACGTCCAATGACTATAGACAGTGTACGTCGTCCTACAGCAGTGTCGCGTTCCATGTCGCAGGTGTTATTCACGAGCATGAATTGAGAAACAATGAGCATCATTGGAATACACTTGTACAAAAGCATCCAGTCTATCTGACCTGTAAGGGCAGAGTAAACTCCCAGGGGGATGAGACCTCCCATAACGAACCCAGCCACTGGTTCCCCGATAGGAAGGTACGAGACAGAATTCTTCCAGCCTGAATAAGTAAGAACAGAGATTGCACCTATGACACCAATAATTAAGGGGGTAAGGCCTGCCTGTATAACAACATAAATTCCAAGAAGCCCACCCACAAGGAGGCAAAGAAAACCGACCCATAAAACTGGTTTGGGATTATCTATCTTGTTGTAGGCCAGTGGAGCATCTATCTCACCAAATATATTTTCATTGGTATCATTGCCTTGGATATAGTCGTAATAATCGTTTATTAAATTAATACTGGCATTGAATAATACGGGAATCAAGAGAACTACGGCAACCAGAGGTACCGATAAAGATACCCCGGTTTCCATAGCTAAAAAAACCCCGAGAACAGCCGGTGCAAGGGCTGAAAGCCATATTGCACCTGGTGTACAACAATCAATAAGTATTGAAAGAGTGAGCCTTCCTGCTGCAGCCTGCTGTTCTCCCTGCATGATTAACCCTTGCGGAATTGGACACCCTTGCCGCCCTGGGGGTGCTCCCACTTCTTGACAACCTTTCCACCACTTACGACACGGCAGGTTCCACACTCCAGGCAACCTTCGTGGTTGAACTTGATGGTGACGCCATCATCATCCAGGCGATACAGATGTGCAGGACAGGCCAGCACAACCTTGCGAACTTCTTCCTTATTGGGATGTTGCTTGTCCACATCAATATGGCTCCAGCTCATATCTGCGTTAAACTTGTTGACTCCCAACTTATCATCAATTGACATTGCCATTACATTGCCCCCATTGCGCTTATTCCATCTTTGAGAAGGTTCATCAAACCTACATCCTTAACTGCTGCCATAGCCTTCTTCTTGAACTTGACCGGCTCCTGTCCGTGCATAATGAACAGGTCGCTCATAATCTTATCTGCAAGGGCAGGATACTGGGTGAAGATGCGGTGGTTCTCGATGAACTTGGGCATCTTGCGGAAGTGCATCATGTCCTTCATGATGAAGCTGTTGTCCAAGGCTGTCTTGTACTGGGACAGGGTCTTGGCACTGTAGTCTCCAGCCTCCTTAGCCTTGATGATAGTCTCGGCTGCCAAGCGTCCAGACTCAATACAGAGGTCCATACCGCGGATGGTGAATCCTAGGTTCATAACGAATGCAGCTGCGTCTCCGGCTACCAGAACATTGTCACGATACAGGGTAGGAATCATGTCGTAGCCACCCTCGGTAACCAGGTGAGCAGCATACTCAACCAGCTCTCCGTCCTTGATGAGGGGCTGTACAACAGGATGGTTCTTCAGGCGCTCAACCATGTCGCGAGGAGCGATGTCGTTGCGTCCAATCTCTGCAATGGTTGTTACGATACCAACAGAGAGGCTGTCCTGGTTCGTATAGAGGAAGCCACCACCAATGCTACCGCCAGTGGTATCTCCAGCAAAGAGCCAAGCCACACCGTCACCATCGGCAACACCAAAGCGCTCGTTGATCTTCTGCTTGCCAATCTTGATGACTTCCTTGACACCAACAGCAACCTGAGAGGGATCCAGCTCCTTCTTCATGCCCAGCTGCTGAGCAAGCAAGGAGTTTACACCGTCTGCCAGAAGCACTACGTCAGCGGTCATCTCATCACCACCGGCAATTACTCCACAGACCTTTCCGTCCTTGACGAGAACCTCATCAACACGGATACCAGTTACATACTCGGCACCAGCCTCTTCAGCCTTGCCAGCCAACCAGGGGTCAAACTCAGCGCGGAGAACGGCGTAAGTAGCCTTGCCCTGCTCTCCAAGCTTGTCTGCAGCATACTCGAAGGTTGTGGCAGAGTCTGAAGTGAGAAGGGAGATCTTCTCCTTTACAATGCGGCGACCCAGAGGGGCTTCCTTTGCAAAGTCAGGGAAAATCTTCTCCAGACTGTGGCTGTACATACGTCCACCAGTGACGTTTTTTCCACCTATGGTCTCGCTCCGTTCGATGACCAGAACACCCAGTCCAGCCTTTGCCAGCAGGTATGCTGCTGTGTTTCCTGCAAGGCCGGCACCAACCACGATTACGTCAAAATCGCTCATGATTCCATCCTTTGTGTGTTATTAGTATAGCTAATACCACTAAATTAAATGAAAATATACTTTCTATCAATAGCTATGCAGGCCACCCATCAAAAAAGACACCCCAAGAAGTGTAAATAAGACGCAGGCAAATCCAGCTATCGACAAGTAGCAACCTTTATGGCCCTTCCAGAAGGGCTTTGAATGCAAGTGCATATACACTGCATAGATAATCCAGGTAATCAGTGCCCAGGTTTCCTTGGGATCCCAACTCCACCACGCCCCCCAAGCCTCCTCGGCCCAAATGGAACCAGTGACAATCAGCAGCGTCAGGAAGATGAAGCCTACCACCACTGCATCAAACATCAACTTTTCAAGGATGGGTGCACGCTCTGCCTTTTCCACAGGAAGGTTCTCCAAGGGAATCTTCCGGGGAATGGTGATGACATAGAACAAGGCAATACCAAAAGCAACCGTGAAGGCACTGTAGGAAATGATGGCGGTCAAAACATGGATGACACGCCACCGACTCTGGAGGGCAGGCATGAGGGGTGCACCTGCACCAGAAAAACTGAAGCTTATTCCCAATAAAACAGTTGCAACTACCAGGATAAAGACAGCAATGACCTGAATCTTTATCTTTACCAGCCAGAACACGGAAAAAGCCAAGAGTACAAAGGAGAATACCAGCAGGAATTCATACACGCTGTTGACCGGAATCCTACCTGACTGGACGGTTCGTACAATCAAGTCGACAAGCATCAAGGCTGCAGCACCAGTAGACAGAACGAGACTGCTAGCCTGTAGCCATTTTTTCTTCTGCCACAGGTTCAGAATCACCGCAGTGGTGGCCATAATTGCAAATGTAAAGGCGAAATAGTCGATGTTATCAGTTATCGTTATCATATAATCACTCCCCTAAAAAATCACCAGTGGTGAATTATGCATCTGCCGTTTGAGCGGCATTTTTTTTCTTGCTGGAATATATATCATCAGCAGGCCAAGACAAATCAGCAGGAATCCGCAGAAAATGACTGGAATGCCTGGGTCATACTTCATCTGGAGGCCGCTGTAGTAGCGATAGCCGTCGAATGTAATGCTCAGTGGCTCCTGAATGAGGCTCGTTTCATTCAAGGCAACAGTATCTATAGCCACCGGGTTATCTCCCTCCTGCAGCACCCAGACAATGTGGGGATTGTCGGCCCGATGACTGCGTATCTGGGCAATTCCCTCTTCTTCATTGTAGTCTGGATAGAAGGCGATGCCGAGGGTGGTGTTTCCCTCTGGACTTTCGTTCATTACAATCCAGTCCTCGTCCTTGATTTTCAACTGGGTGCTGGCCTGTCCTGTGCTGAGGGTCACGAGGATTTCCCAGCCAAAGGACTGCTGCATAATGGAGACGCCATTGTACTTGGCGGGGGAATTCACCTGGATTGTCAGGGGAACTGGCTCCAGCTTTGGCTTGTGAACGGTAACGTCACTTTTGTATTGCTTAGGCGAGATGTTGTCCTCGTAGTAGTCTACAGAAAAATCGTTGAGCGTGAGGGTAAAGCCACCGCTTTTTCCTGCTACAGTGACCGTCTCTCCCACGGGAATTTCATAGTATATCTCATGTTTTGACACAAGGCTCATGGCCACGCCAACCAAGACGAGGCAGAGTCCCACGTGCAAAAGGGGGGAACCCCAAAAATTGAGGGAAACGCCGCTTTTTTTTGTGCGCTTAACGGCAACCTCAATGCGTCCGTAGGTGCAGATGAATAGATTTATGGCAAAGGCAATGCCAAAGATAAAGAACAAGGGGGAGGAAAATACGTGGTTGAATCCCAAAAAGGTGATGACGGATGATCCTGCTGTTCCGAATAGATTGATGTAGTGGTTAGTATCCAGATTCTGGGGAATCACCGTGGCAATGACACACAAAACGGCGATAATGGCCATGAGGATAATAGCTAACCGAATAGAAGATAAAAAACGAAAAAAAATGTTCTTGCTCATATTTCGTAATTGAAAAATGAGGCCAGCCAGAAACGACTGGCCCCATAATTTGTTTAACTCCTAAAAGTTAATTGTGTTAGCGCAACTTGTTGCTGGGCACGTTCTTGTAGTCCAGGTACTCGTTCTCGCCGTTCAGTGTGTTCAGGAACAGCACAATCTTCTCAACAGTGTCGTCACTGGGCTCAGCAGTGGGGGTGTTGAAGCGGAACATGGTCCGTACAGCATCCTCAAGGGTGATGTGGGTTCCATCGTGCATCCAAGGACCGGTAAGTGCTACGTTGCGGAGGTTGGGTACCTTGAACTTGTAGCGATCCTCTTCGATTCCGGTGAATCCGAACAGACCCTGGTCGTCACCGTTCTGCTCAGTTCCCCGCTCCCCGTAGTAGACAGCGATGTCCAGTACGGTTCCCAGCTTCTCGAAGCTCTGACCACCCATGCTGGCTCCAACGTGGCAGGTGGCGCAGTAGTTCTTCTTGAACAACTCGTATCCCTGAACCTCTTCAGAGGTGAGGGCAGTCTTGTCACCCATCAGGTACTTGTCGAAGGGGCTGTTGTTTGTAACCAGCAGCTGCTCGAACTCGGCGATGGCGTCAGTGACGGTGTTCTTGGTGATTCCCTCGGCACCGTAGATTTCGGCGAAGCGGGCCACCAGGTCGGGCTGGCTTCTCAGGTGAGCGATGATGTCATCCCAGGTCTCGTATCCCATCTCGATGGGGTTGGCGGGTGGTCCACCAGCCTGACCCTGCAGGTCGGGCTCACGTCCGTTCCAGAACTGCTGCACATTGAATACAGCATTGTAGACGGAAGGTGCACTGATGCCACCAAACTGGGTTCCAACACCGCGGGAGTGGTTGGAGCTGTCCTGTCCAACATTATCCAGAGCATGGCAGGATGCGCAAGAAACGGTGCTGTCGATGGAAAGGCGAGTGTCATGGAACAGATCCAGACCCAGCTGTACCTTAGCCTGGTCCACAGCAAAGGTGGTGGGATCGGGCAGGGGCATAACAGGCTCGCTTACGAAAACATCGTTCATGGCCATGTTATACTTGCTGGTGAAAGCCTGGACGTGTGCGGTCCGCTTTTCTCGTACCCAGTCGTAAACGATCTGCTGCTCGTTTGAGTTCAGGTCAGATCCCCAGTGCACGACAGTGTACTGAATGACGGGCATGTCATTGTTCAGGGTGGCCTGCTCCAACTTGGCAACATCGGCGATGTTTACTGTCTCGCCGTTGTTGATCTGGTTTACAACCTTTTCCAGGTCGATGGACCGATAGCCGTTGGTCATGTCCCTCTCGAACAATCCAGTGAATCCAGGCAGCTTCTGATACCAGAAGGGATCAGGCTCAGCGGCATGACATTGCAGACAGCCGTTGTTCTCGATTACCTGTACAAACTGAGCATCAAGCTCGGTGGCGGTGATTCCACGGCCACTGAGCATAATGCCAGCGTACACAGCAACGAATGCTACCAGCGCGACAGGAATGATGATAAGAATTTTCTTGTTTTTCATCATTAGCTCCTCCAAAAAATATTTAAAATGGGTAAGCCCATCTTGTGTGCGAATTCTGTAGGTAACCCCATCCCAATTGTATTGTTAATTCTGTATTAGACTATTCTACTGCAAAATTGAAAGATGTCAATAATAATTTATATGTTGTAACAATTCTATAGTCACTCCAATTCTATAGTGAGCTTTGTTACTGTTTAAAGAAAATTATGGTGTTGAGCTAGGGTCTGAAATGGTCGATAGTATAGGCATGCGTAAAATCTTTTTTTTCACAATGGTTTCTGTGGTGTTGTTCCTGTCCTCCTCAGTGTGGGCCCAAAGCGGTCAGTACATGAAGAAGCTGTATCAGCTGCCGGACGCTCTCCCTAAGGCTGATGAGTCCCATATTCTGCAAAATATCCTTGCGGGAACGGAAAGCGGATTATATAAGATTATCGGAAATGACACGCCTGAGCCCCTGTGGAACGAGAGCCGGGTAACTCAGATTGTGGAGACCGTGGTGGAAGGCCAGCAGGTGTGGTTCTTTGTTACCGGCCACGGACTTTTACGCAGCACTGACTTGGAGACCTTCACCCCGTTAGGTGCCGCCGAGGGGCTGCCCATGCTGACCTTGAAGGAATATGTGGATGGCCAGGTGCGTCTGGTGCAGCGGGCCAAGGAGATTAAGGACTTGGCTGTGCATCCCCAGAATCACGACATCCTCGTGGCCGCCACCGACAAATCCGTGTATTTGACCCGTGACCAGGGTGCTTCCTGGAAAAATTTAGGTTTTAGTGCCAAAACTGCCGGTGCAAAGGCGGTGGCGGTGGCGAATATGGCGGTGCCTGGAAAAAAGAATGCTGATGGTAGTCCTGCTATGGAGTTGACCGTATTCCTGTCACACCCGATTTACGGCCTGTCCTATATTCAGCCAAATAAGTCAAATGCTGGTTGGATTGACATCGTCAAGGGGTTCACTGCCATGCCCACCCAGGGGCAGCCAGACGAGTTGTCTGACATTTTGCCAGTAGTACGGGTGGATGAGAATGGGTTCCAAGTGACGGATGTGTATGTTGCTCAGACCTTTATGCCCAACATCTTCCGACTGGACTGGGAGAAGCAGCAGGCTGTTAAGATTTATGCCGGAACGGAGCCGGCGGACACCATCGACGGCTTGGGCTGGACCGGTGGCAATCTGGTGTATACCAGTCCGGGGAGTGTCTCCCTGTTCAACCTGTCCACCGGACGGAATGTGGGGGTTCCCTCGGACTACAGCTCCTGGCTGCAGGCTTTGGCAAAGGTGCCGGAGCCGGTGTACAGCGCCTACATCCCCAGAAACAGAAGCGGCTTCAGCTCAAGCCTGGTGCTGAACGAGCTGTGGATGCTGAAGCCCCAGAAGGTGTACGCCCCCTACGTGTCTCAGGAGCTGACCCAGGTGAAGTCCCTGTATCTCCCCGCAAACCAGGGAAGGACCAAGGCTGGACAGGATGCCATCATCAAGACCTTGAAGGAAAACAAGCTCAACAGTATCGTCATCGACATGAAGGACGACTACGGTCTGCTGCGGTACGACACCCAGGATCCGCTGGTGAAGGAGAAGGGCTATGTAAGCCAGTATGCCGTTGACCTGGACCAGTTTGTGGAGCGGTTCAAGAGCGAGGACATCTATCTGATTGCCCGCATTGTGGTGTTCAAGGACAAGCATCTGTCCCAGTATGCTAATGGAAAGTATGCGGTGTGGAATAATTCCAGTAACAGCCGGTGGATTGGTGTGAAGGGTGAGCAGGAGGTTACTGATGAGGAGGGGAATGTTACCGGCACGGAGACCCTGTACTACGACGAGCACTGGGTTGACCCCTACTGCCACGAGGTGTGGGAGTACAACGTGGCGGTAGCCCAGGAGCTGATCCGCCGGGGCTTTGACGAGATTCAGTTCGACTACATCCGCTTTCCCACTGACGGAACCAATCTGTGGCGGGCAAGCTATCGCTGGCAGGACAAGGGCATGGACAAGGAGAGCGCCCTGATTTCCTTCCTGTCCTATGCCCGGGAGAATATCCAGGCTCCCATTGGCATCGACATCTACGGGGCCAACGGCTGGTACCGCAGCGGAACACGAACCGGTCAGGACGTGGAGCTTTTGTCGGAATATGTCGACGTCATCTGCCCCATGTTCTATCCCAGCCACTTTGAGCAGCCCTTCTTGGCACACGCCCCTGCGGCAGAGCGTCCCTATCGGATTTACTTCTATGGCACCTACCGCAACTCAGTCATTGCTCGAAACAAGAGTGTCATTCGGCCTTGGGCCCAGGCGTTTTATCTGGGGGTCTCCTACGACAAGCGCTACTACGACTCGGATTATGTCCAGCGGCAGATTTTTGGGGTGCGGGATGCAGCCAACCACGGCTATATGTACTGGAACAATATCGGGCGGTATGACGACATTCGGCCTGATGTGGGGGAGGCGGATCCCTATCCTTGGGGTGCCTCCGAGGCGGATGCTTCCTTGCGGAAGCCGGCCTTGACGGGTGTCTTCTCCCAAGGGACTGAGGGAGCTGCAGCGGGCGTTGCAGAGCAGGCGGCGACCTCAGCAGAGGCGGCGACCCAGTCTGCCCAGATGCCTGCCGGTGCTGCAGGGGTTGGCGGCGTATGATGGAGTCCATCTATTTGTGGGGACTGGAGGTCATCGGCTTTTTCCAGCGGTTCCAGTCGCCTGCACTGACCTTCCTGATGCAGCTTGTCTCCTTTTTCAGCGATCCAGCCTTTTATTTTGGGCTGGTTCTTCTATTATATTGGTGCTTCGACAGTCATGCTGGATTTCGGCTGGGCGTGGCCATCATCTTTTCCGGTGCCCTGAATACGGCCATCAAGGAGACCCTGCGGATTCCCCGTCCCTTTGTCCGTGACCCTTCGGTGTTCATAATAGAGGAATCTGGCTTTTCCACCCCCTCCGGCCACTCCCAGGGAGCCGCCACCTTCTATCCTTTGTTTGCCCACCTGGTGATGGGAGTTCGCCATTGCAGGAAATGTCTTCACGGCAAGAAGGGCTGTAACGGAAAGAAAATCCCCCTGTGCGTTGTGGGGAAACTGCTGGTGGCGGTGGCTATTCCCCTGCTGATTGGATTCAGCCGCATCTATCTTGGCGTCCACTATCCCAGCGACGTGCTTTTGGGCCTGAGTCTGGGCTTCCTGACCGCCTTGGCCTTCGTCCTGTTCTGGCAGCCTTTGGCGGCGGTGGTGGGAAGGTGGCAGCCCAGCCTCCAGCTGCTGGCGGCAGCGGTGCTGGTGGTGGCGCTGAACCATTTTTCCCGTGGACAGAGTGCGTTGGGCGGTGTGCTGCTGGGCTTTCTGGTGGGACGGATTTTCTGGAGCCGCCGTGGAGGCTACTGGAGCGCCCAGGGTACCCTTGTTCAGCGGCTGCTGCGGCTGCCCCTTGGTGCCGTGGTGGTGGCAACGGTGTTCTACGTGACGGTATGGCTGGCTGCCCTGCTGATTGAGGTGGCGGCGGGATTGAGCCCCACCATGAATCTGGCCAGCCTGCTGGATTTTGCCCGCTTTGCCATTGCTGGCTTTCTGGTGGTGTATTTGTGTCCGGCGGTCTTTGTCCGGCTGGGGCTGGCCATGGCTGAGCCTGCCGCCACAGATGATGCTGGAGTTCAGCAGTGAGTGCCGCCGGATATACGCCAGAGGAACCCATCGCCGCCATTGCCACCGCATTGGCGCCCGCCGCCTTGGGCATTGTCCGCTGTTCCGGCAAGGGGGTGGTGGAGCTGCTGGCCCCCCTCTTTTCCCGCCCCAAGGCGCTGCTGGAGGCGGCAGGAAACACCATGGTCTATGGCTGGCTTGTAGAACCGGATGCCAGCCGCTGGCTTGTAGAAGCAACTGCCAGCCGCTGGTTGGTGGAGCCTGCTTCCGGCGATGGGTTGGCGGGCGTTGATGCCTGTAGTCAGTCTGATAATGGTGGGGCTGGCCGCAGGATTGATCAGGTGCTGGTGGCGGTTTTCCGTTCTCCCCGCAGCTTTACCGGGGAGGATATGGTGGAAATCAACTGCCACGGCGGCCCCGGCATGGTGACAGAGATTTTTCGCCTGCTCACCAGTCACGGGTTCCGTGCCGCTCTACCGGGAGAGTTCACCTTCCGCTCCTTCATCAATGGAAAGGCTGACTTGACCCGTGCCGAGGCGGTGCAGGAGATTGTGTCAGCCAAGACCGAAGTGGGACGGGGGCGTGCGGCAGGAAGACTGGCTGGCGGCCTCTATCAGGAGCTTGATGCCATCAAACACCTGGTGCGGGAGACCATGGCGGCCATCGAGGCGGAGATCGAGTACCCGGAGGATGAGGAGGCCATCGCCGATGCCTTTGACAGCAGCCAGCTGGAGGTGGCCCGCTGTCGTCTGGAATCCCTGTGCGCTTCCTGGTCAAGCGAAAAGCTCTATCAGGATGGAGCCAGGGTGGTGCTCTGCGGTTGCACCAACGCGGGAAAGTCCAGCCTCTTCAACACCCTGCTGAAGGAGGACCGCTCCATCGTCTCTGACATCCACGGCACCACCCGGGACTGGATAGAAGGCTGGGTGTCCCTGGACGGCATTCCCGCCCGCCTCTTTGACACGGCAGGCCTTCGGGAAAGTCAGGACGAGGTGGAGCGCCACGGTATCCAGCGGACCCAGGATCTGACGGCAGAAGCCGATTTGATTTTTTACGTGGTGGATGCCGCCGTTGGATTGGTGGAGGAGGACAGGCAGTTCTTGGCAGACCATGGCCTGTTGGACTCCAAGTCTGGTGCCATGGTGTCCAACAGACCGCCGCTCATCCTTGTACTGAACAAATGTGACAGGCTCTCCCAGGACAGCATGGAGCAGCCAGACTTTGGGAACCTGCCTGTGGATGCAGTGGTGCGTCTCAGCGCCAAAACGGGAGCGGGTACAGCCCAATTGGTGGAGGCAGCCCGGCGGCTTCTTTCCCAGAACACCACCCAGCTGGCAGGAGGACAGGTGGGGCTTGGCTCGGAGCGCCAGAGAAGGTGTGCACAGGCTGCACTGGAGGCAGTCGTCCACGGGCTGGAGGTGGCCCAGTCGGACTACACCCTGGACACCGTGGTGCAGGACCTTGAGGAGGCGCTGGAAGCTCTGGGGGAGATTACCGGCGAGGTGACTTCTGAGGATATTCTGGACACGGTGTTCAGCAGGTTCTGTCTGGGGAAGTAGAACTGAGTGACTGGTTCCTCAGTTTTTCTGTAGTTTCATACCTCACCTGTCGGGCTACAGTTCGGCAGGGTTCCGCTGTCGCTTCATTGCCTTCGGCAACGCTGGGGCGCCACTACTATCCCTAGCGCATCTTCTTGCAATGGGCTTTCCGTTCTTCAGCATATTTTTTTTGTGCTTTTGAAAAGGCCTTAAAAGATTTTGGTATGTTCCCTGCTCTTTTGCCAAAAACATATCTTCCTGCAGGCAAAAAAAACGGCAATCAACTGCAGCTTTAATTGAAGTTGATTGCCAGCGT
>CAMGSV010000004.1 GCA_946061495.1 uncultured Spirochaetales bacterium
ACCGTTGGGTTTTCCGAAGACCTGTCTAGGTCGGGGGCGATGACGTGTACAGGTCAGGGATGATGACCTGCACAGGTCAGCGTAACAACACCCCACTCAGGAAAACCGTTGGCTTTCCGAAGACCTGTGACAATTTCTTCAAGCTTCCCCTGCAAGCCGGATTTGTTCGCAGCTAATGCTTCTCATGGCTTTGGAATCGTCGCAAGTTCTCAATCTTGTTCTGCTCAATCTTGGATGGGGGTGGATGTTTGGCTTTAGAGTGGGGATGTGGTAGAGTAAAGAGAAGGAAGGGTCGTCTCCCGTTTGTGGTCAATGACCACCAATGGGTTCAGACTATGGCGGTCATTTTTTACTCTTCCATTATTACAGGTAAGAGAGCAAGCCAAGAATCAGAATGGCCAAAGAAATCAGTTTGGACTGGAGCCTCTGGGTTTTGATCAAAAGAGACTCCCTGTTGTAGCCGGTATTCGCAACAAACTCGTCAATCATCCTGCCTTTTTATTTCTTGCTCGCTGTGCAGTATCTTTTTGCCGTCTCTGCTGTCAGCTTTTTTCTTGTCTTCATGTCTGATTCCATTTTTCGCCCTCTTCAGGCTTTTATTTCGGGCTAGATTTTTACTTGATTCTCCATTCTTTTTTTCGGTTAGATTTTGTGTGATGCAATGCGGTTACTTTACTTTTCTTCAGGCTGATTTTATACTTCTCCATATTTTTATGGAGGATAGTTTTTGAGGAAAATCATTCTTTGTCTTTGTATTTTTACAGCTGTCTGTGGTTTAGGGACGGCCCAGGAGACGGGCATTGGTCCAGGTGCAGGGAGCTTTGTCCTTGGCGTGGATGCAGCCTATTATCCCAAGACGGATAAGGTGGCTGGGGACACCCATTTTGCGCCCCTGACGGGAGCCTATTCTGCCTTTGAGCTGCGGGGAACCGGAACCTACCACTATGTGATTCCAGTTCCCTTTTCTAATCATCCCCTGCTGCGGGGCAACACCCTCACTTTGTCGCCAGCCGTGGAGCTGACTCCCGTTTCCCTGTCACCTAAATTTGATGTGGCCTTTTCTCCCATCGCCTTCCTGGTTTTTTATGCCGGGGGACGGATTGGAACAGGCTGGGATCTGGCTCCCATGGGGGTAAAGGGCTTAGCTGTGTTTGATGAGAATTCCAAGGAATACGAGAGTGTGGTTCCCTTTGCCAGCTATATGTACCAATGGTATCTGGAGGGCTTGTTCCAGTTTGACTTGGCGGCTGTGTTGCCTGGTGAATGGAACCATGTGGTGACCCAGACCCGCTACAAGTTCCGTTTCAGGAGTCGCCGTTCCTTTTCCACGGAGGTGCAGACTGATACCCATGACTTCTTCTCTGCATATACTGGTAGGGAATGGTTCTTTGACCGAATCGGTTTGAGCTACACCTGCAAGCTGTAGACTGGTTAGATACGGCTGACCAGCCTACAGGTCCTTGATGAAAAAATGATCCATGGTGCTGTGCTGGGTGCCGGGCAGCGGACTGGGGAGGCTGGTGTAGCCCAGCTTTTGGTACAGGAGGATGGCCACAGGCAGGTTGTGGTGAGTTTCTAGATACAGCTGCTGGTAGCCTGCCTTTTGGGCTGCTTTTTCTACCTGTTGTGTCAGAAGGGTGCCGTAGCCCTTGCCCTTGGCCTCTTCTGCCAGATAGAGCTTCTGTAGCTCGGCGATTTCCCCGCTTCCGTTGTATTCGGCAAAGCCTGCACCTCCCAGCACTCGCTCCGTTTCATCCACCAGTACAAAATACTGTCGTCTTGTATGGTTCAGGTAAAACTGGCTCATGGCCTTGATGGACTCGTCAAAATAAGCGGTACCGGGAATGGCGAGGTCTGCTGACTTGAGGCTGCTGCGGACAAGCTGAAAGAGGGCTGGGTCGTCCTGGGGCTGAATTTCTCGGATAATCATGGAGACATTCTAGCATAAAATCAAAGGCTTTCAAGCCCAGCGTAGACATGGCCAGCTCATCATGATAAGATACAAGCATCCAGTTTGTCTGTATTGTTCAGTGGGATATTGGGAGGGAACATGAACGACAACTATTTTACCAAACAAGTCGATACTTCAAGAAAGCCTCTGACAGGAAGGCAGCGGGCGGCTCTGCTTTTTTCACTTCTGGGGCGTGATGGCTTTGAGAGCTTGACCCCCTATCTTTCCGATAAGGAGATTCAGCTACTGCGGAAATCCATGAAGTCCATTAGGAACAGGGTGGATGTGGAGGAGGATGTGAGCGTGCTGGAGTCCCTGCGGAAATACGGAGAGGCTATCAATCTATGGCCAGAAAAGCAGCTTCCTGACCCAGGCTATACCAAGGGATATTTTGAGACCCACAGCCAGTACCAGCCACCAGTGCAAGAGGAGCGTGCGGTTCCCTCGGGAATTAAGTCAGAGGATATTGCCCGGGTCTTGAGCATGTGGCTCAGTGAGGACAAGGAGCCTCGCTGAACACGCACTCCTGGTAGGGGCAGTGCTGGCCGGGGCAGGTGAGCCGCAGCACGCTCTTGATTATATGGTGCACCATCTGGGCTTGGGGGGTGTCTGCAGTGCGGTAGAAGACTTCCTTGCCCTCCCGGCGGCTCACGATGAGTTGGCTAGCCTTCAGGTATTTCAGATGGTGGGAGACTGCGGGGCTTGTCATGCCGGCTCGCTCCGAAATGCTGGTGACGCATTCCTCCCAATGACACAGAATCCAGAAAATCTTCAGTCGGCTGCTGTCTCCCAAAAGCTTGAACAGGTCTGCTACTGTGGTGAATTCAGAGCTGTCCGGCATACAGGACTCCTCTGGGGGGATGTTGTGAGTGCTGGTCAGGTGCTGCTCAAAATCCTTCATGTTTTCCTTTCCTTCCTTATGTATTCGCTACAGTTTTTTCACCGACAGGGCGCGGATGGCGTTCAGCACTGCCAGCAACATCACCCCCACATCGGCAAAGATGGCCAGCCACATGTTGGCTAATCCACAGGCACCCAGCAACAGGCACAGGAATTTGATGCCCAGGGCAAAGCCGATGTTTTGTCTCACAATCCCCATGGTTTTTCGGGAAATTCTGATGGCGGTGGGAATCTTTAGGGGATTGTCGTCCATAAGCACCACGTCCGCCGCCTCAATGGCAGCATCTGCGCCCAGTGCACCCATGGCAATGCCGATATCGGAGCGGGACAGCACCGGAGCGTCGTTGATGCCGTCTCCCACAAAGGCCAGCTTTCCCTTGCCTGCCAGCCGTTCCAGCAGCTCCTCCACCCTGGAAACCTTGTCTCCTGGCAAAAGCTGACTGTAGATGCAATCCATTCCCAGCTGCCCTCCCATTTCCTGGGCTACTGCATCAGTGTCTCCGGTGAGCATCACCGTCTGTTGGACACCGCTGGCCTTGATTTCCTTGATTGCCTGAACTGCGGTGGGTTTGAGGCTGTCAGAGACGGTGATGGAGCCGGCAAAAACCTTGTCTATGGCGATAAAAACCTGGGTACCCGACTTCTGGTGCTGGCCGCCTTCCCAGCTGTGGGCGGCAATTCCTTCTGCCTCCATGAGCCTGCCGTTGCCCACTGCAATCCGCCTGCCGTCCACCTGCGCCACCAGCCCCTGGCCACCGATTTCCTGCAGGCTCTGTATTCGGCTTCTGTCTGGCTCCCTTCCGTAGGCACGAAGGATGCTTTTGGCCACAGGATGGCTGGAGCTGCATTCCGCCAGGGCAGCTGTTTCCAGCAGCTGGTGCTCCGTCATTGCTACTGGGGTGACGGCGGTTACTTGAAAGCTGCCGTGGGTGAGGGTGCCGGTCTTGTCAAAGACCATGCATTTGATCTGGGACAGTGCCTCAAGGAAGTGGGAACCTTTTATCAAGATGCCCTCTCGGCTGGCACCACCGATTCCTGCAAAGAAGGTGAGGGGGATGCTGATGACCAGGGCGCAGGGGCAGCTGATGACCAGGAAGGTGAGGGCACGGTAGAACCAACTGCCCCACGCTGGGGGAAGTCCCAGAAATGCCAGCCGAATCGTTGGAGGGATGATGGCCAGGGCGATGGCGCCATAGCAGACGGCGGGGGTGTATACCCGGGCAAGGCGGGAGATGAAGGCTTCTGAGCGGGACTTTCTTGCGCTGGCATGTTCTACCAGATCCAGTATTTTTGCCACCGTGGACTCGCTGAATGTCTTTGTGGTTCTGATGGTGAGCACTCCCCGCATATTGATGCAGCCGCTGGCAACAGCGTCTCCTGCAGCCACTTCCCGAGGCAGGCTTTCCCCCGTAAGGGCTACCGTGTTCAAGGTGGAGCTTCCCTCCACAATCATGCCGTCCAGGGGAACCTTTTCTCCCGGCTGCACCACAATGAGGCTGCCAATTTCCAGGCTTTCTGGTGGCACTTGCTGCAGTCTGCCTCCCACCATGATGTTGGCATAGTCCGGGCGGATGTCCATCAGCTGGCTGATGTTCCTGCGGCTGCGTCCCACGGCAAATTCCTCGAACCATTCCCCCGCTTGGTAGAACAGCAGCACCGCCACTGCCTCCACGTAGTCCCCGGTGGAGGTGACTCCCAGCACCAGTGCTCCGATAGTAGCTACCGTCATCAAGAAATTCTCGTCAAAGACCTCCCGATTCCTGATTCCTTCCCAGGCCTCCAGCAAGACATCGTAGCCCATGACGAGATAGGGTACCAGATAGAACAGGAGCTTGGCCACGCCAGCAACGGGCACAAAGTGGAGGACCACCAGGAGGGTCACGGTAATGCCCATCCGCAGCAGCATGACTTTCTGGTGGCGGCTCAGTCCTTTTTGGTGTATGTGGTGGGCTTCATGGTGGTGATGACAACCGCATCCGCAGTTGCTTCCAGAGCTGCAGCAATCCGTTCCTTTCCCGTGCATGGATTCCTCCTGGCAAATCAGTTAAACAATTCAATATATATTGAATTGTTTAACTTAGGATACTCCTTCGAGGCTGCTTGTGTCAAGGGATGAGGGAGGCGTTAAGGATGGGAATCCAGCCACTGCTCCCGGCTCAGGTGCAGCAGGTGGACACGTTTCGGCTCACCAGTTTTTGTGCGGCCATTCTCGTTGCAGTGATGGTAGTGGAATCCGCATTTTTCCTGCACCCGCTTTGACTGGAGGTTGCCGTGATAATGGCAGCACCAGAGGCCCGTCAGGTGCAGGTTCTGGAAACTGTGGTGAATCAATAGTTGGGCTGCCTCTGGAACGAGACCTTGGCCCCAATAGTCCTGGCCAATCCAGTAGCTGATTTCGGCTTCATGGGGGGCCAGAGGGGCAGTGTGGAAGTCCGTGGCAAACATCAGCTCGATGTTCCCCACTGGCAGCCCGGTGGACTTCAGCACGATGGCGTATGTTTCTGCACCGCCAAAGATGGTAGAGAGGAGTTGGCGGCTCTGCTCTAGACTCTGGTGTGGCTCCCAACCGGCGGCCTTTCCCAGGGCGGGATTTCCGGCATGGCGGAACAGTTCCTCCTCGTCCCCCTGTCGCCAGTTCCGTAGAATGACTCGTGGTCCTTCCATGATTTAGCCCTCTATTTTTTCCAGAAAGATGGCATGAAGAAAATCAGCATGGTGTACAGCTCCAGGCGGCCAGCAATCATCGCAAAGGAGAACCACCATTTGGCGGCGGGAGCAAAGAAGCCGAAATTTTCCACTGGGCCTACGGCTCCAAGGCCGGGCCCTACGTTGCCTACCAGGGTCATGGCGGCGGTAACGGCGGAAAGCAGGTCTATGCCGCTGAAGGATGCCACAAAGGCGGTGATGGCAATGAGGAAGCAGTACAGGAACAAAAAGCCTGCCACGGAGAAAACCACATCCTTGCGTCCAATGCGTCCGTTCAGCTGCACGTTGAAGATGCCGTGAGGGTGGAGCATCTTTCGGACCTCGTTGGTGGTCTGCTTTGACAGCACTACCCATCGTATCACCTTGAATCCACCGGCAGTGGATCCGGAGCAGCCGCCCACCAGCATCAGCAGCAGGATGAACAGCTGGGCACCGGAGGGCCACTGGTTGAAGTCCACAGAGGTAAATCCCGTCGTGGTGATGATGGCGGTGGTCTGGAAAAGGGCTTCTCGGAGACTGGTTCCAAATTGCCGGTATATGCTGTGGATAAAGATGAAGATACCTGCTGTGGAGGCCAGAATAATGCCTACATAGGCCTTTAGCTCGCTGTTTTCGATGATATCCTTGAATTTGCCGGTGGCGGCATAATAGTAGAGGCTAAAATTCACTCCCGCCAAGGTCATGAACACAATGCAAATCCATTCGATAGTTGGTGAGTTGTAGTAGGCGATGCTGGAATTCCTTGTGGAAAAACCACCTGTTCCCACCGTGGAAAAGGCATGGGAAAGAGCGTCAATCCAACCCATACCCGCTAGCTTTAACAAGAGTGTCTGCACCACTGTAAAGGAAAGGTAGATGAACCAGAGAAGCTTGGCGGTGGTGGCAATTTTGGGCGTCACCTTGCCTTTTTCCACACCGGTGGTTTCCGCCTTGATGAGCTGAAAGCCGCCCACCCCCAGCAGTGGCATGAGGGCCACCGTCAAGGCCACAATTCCCATGCCCCCCAGCCAGTGGGTCTGGCACCGCCACAGGTTCAAGGATTTTGGCAGGATTTCCACATCGGGCAGGTTGGTGGCCCCTGTGGTGGTGAAGCCGGAGACGCTCTCAAAGAGGGCGTCGGTAAAGCTGGGAACCCAGCCAGAAAAATACAGGGGAAGGGCTCCCAGCAGGCTGGCAAACAGCCAGGCGGCCGCCACCACAATGAAGGCATCTCGTGGTGTCATGGCAACCTTCTTCCGTCTTCCCAGCAGCAGGAAGATGAGGGCAGTGCCAATGCACATAACGCCCGGAATGAAGAAGGAGGGGATTACCTGGTATTCCTGATGATAGGCCGCCACACCAATGGGCAGGACGAAGGTGATGGAGATGATGGCCAGCAGCAGGACTGTAATTCTAAAGAAGTTGAACACGCTCATGACGGCAGCCTACTCTTCCGATCCTCCAAAGTAGTCAATGACCTTCGCCTGATCCTCCATGTTGGCAATAATCACGAGGTTGTCCCCGCTGTTGAGGATGGTGTTTCCCGAAGGAATCAGGTAGTCGCTTTCTCCCTGCCTTCTTTGTAGTAGCACCAGAAATTTTCCTGGTTTTGAAATGTCCTTCAGGGCCTTTCCGTTCAGGTGGGAATCTGCTGGCATCACGTATTCGATGATTTCCAGGTCTCCGTCGGAGACGGTGTGGACTCCCGTGACGCTCTTTCCCCGCAGGTGGCCGATGATGGTGTCCACAACGGTGTCCTTGATGGGGACGGCCACATCCACTCCGATGCGACGGGCAATTTCTGCAAAGCTGCTGCTGGGCACCAGGCAGATGGTTTTTCCCACGCCCAAGGACTTCAAGTAGGCAGAAACTACCATGTTCTTTTCGTGGTTGTGGGTGGCACAGATCAGCAGGTCGTAGGAGGCTAGGTTTTCTTCCTGGATGAAGTCTTCGTCGGTGATGTCCGCCTTGAACACATCGGTATCGGGATAGTGCGCCGCCGCCGCCTTGATTCGGGTTTCGTCCTTATCGATGATGATGATCTTTTGGCGTGACTTCTGGATGGAGGTGAAGAGCTTCGGAATTTTTCTGGTCTTGTGGTGGGGTAGCATGGCATCGGCAATCAAGGTTCCGATGTGGCCCGCTCCCACCAGTGCAATCTTATTCAGGTCCGAAATGTGGTTGCCGCAAAGCTGCAGAAACTCGTCCATGTGGTCCTTGTGAGAAAGAATTCCCAGGTAATCGCCTGCCTGAATGACGGTGGAACCCATAGGCAAGCGGGCCTCGGTCTTGTTCTCCAGATAAACCAACAGGAAGGGGTTTTCCACAAAAGTTCGCAGGTCCTGCACCTTCTGGCCGTCAAGGCGGCTTTCCTTTTCCACTTGCACCCGCATGATTTCGTAGTCCGAGTTATCAAATGACAGCACATCGGTGACGGCCCCATGCTCAATTGCCCGCAGAATTGCTACGGAGGCTTCCCTATCGGGATATACCATGTGGTCGATTCCGTAGAGGGGGCGGACCTCTCCATCTGCGGCTAATTCCTTGTATTTCTGGGTTTTCTTTGTCTTGACATAGTATTTGTAATTGCGGACCCGGGCGATTTTCATCACCTGGGGGTAGATGGCTTCCACAAGGGAGCAGGTAATCATATTTACTTCGTCGGAGTTGGTCAGCAGAATCAGTGCGTCTGCCTTGGCAATGCCGGCTTCTTCCAGGGTGTCTAGGCTGTTTCCGTCCGCATGGATAACCATACAGTCCAACCTGTTGGAGACGTGACGAACCGTCTCCTCATTGTTGTCGATTAGGACGACATTGTTCTTTTCGGAGACAAGCTTCTTGGCCAGCTCAGTGCCGGTAAGTCCAGCTCCTACAATAATAATCTTCATGACGAAGGGTCAATCCTTTGTGATTTGGGCCTCAGGAATCAGGTTCTGGTAGAAAAAATACCAGACAAGTCGTTGCTTCTTGCAACAAGTTCCGATTCCAAAGGCTCAGTCTACTTTTCTGATTTCTGGGACAGCTTTGACTGCTTCCCAGCGGTGGCGTACAGCACACCGGTGACACCACCACAGATGATTCCGGCAGTGATGGCCTCTGCTGTAGCGTTCGGCAATAGAATCAGGATGAAGGCACTAAGTCCAGCTCCCTCCAGCAGTGTAGTCACTTGGGCACCGGCAAAGGCAAAGAGAGCCAGCGCCACAAAGAGTGTATGGCAGAGGGTGGCCAGAATTGCAGAAATGGTGGCTGCCAAAGCCTTGGGGCACCGTGTCTTCACCAAACCGATGAAGATCAGGGCGGCGACGAATCCCAGCAGCATGCGAGGCAGTACAGAAATCAATGGGTTCACAAAGAGCAGGTCCAGTCCACCGGCACTCTGGGAAGCCTGGTAGAGGCTGGTAAGTCCAAAGATTATGCCGATACAGGTTCCTGCCAAAGGTCCTGCAATCAATGCACCAAGAATGGTAGGAATGTGCAGCAGTGTGATGGCCAGACCCCAAGGCAACCTAATGTATCCAATGACGGGAAGTAGGCCGAACAAAACAGTAAGGGCGCCCAGGACTCCAATAATTGCAAGCTTTTTATTAAGATTATGGTTTGCGATTGCTGTGCTCATGGCTCCTACTATAGTTACGGTTCCTGCCAAAGTCAAGGGTGATAAAACGTTTTAGGTTCTTGGGGAGGGAGGCTATTATTTTTACGGTAATTATGGTACAGTAGTACTATGATTCATGTCTTGGAGGCTCTATGAAAAAGCTGTTTGTGTTGTTTTCTTTTATAGCCGGTGTTGCTTTTTTGCTGGCTGCGTGCAGCAATGTGACGCTTTTTAATAAGGTGCAGGTGAAGGGTGCTCCTTCAATTTACGCCCCTTTAGGTGGCACAAAGGTTGAGGTGAAGGATTTTCTTACTGCAGAAAAGATTTCCGAGATGCTGGGCAAGGACTCCAAATTCAAGGTGTACAATTACACAGGCGATGCTGACAGCAAGGCTCTGACCTTCCTGATGGAATATCCCATCATGGAGATGCCCTTGAACTTTGACGAGTATCTGGGGAAGTTGGATCTTTCGAAAATGGACACCTCCATTCCTGCAATGGAATTTTCCATCCCCACCCTGGACTTTTCTTTGGCGTCACAGACTGTGGCTGTTCCCGGTGGAGAAGATTTGAAAGGTCAGACCCTGAATGAACAATCCGCACAACTTCTGAATCAGACTATTGGTCAGAACAAAAGCCTTGCAATCGAAGAAAGAAAAATCACCCTCAATTCCGAGGGGCTCAAGTCGGCTGTTTTTGCTGAGGGAAACAAGATTACTCTGACCATGAAGCCTACCATAAAAGGCATAAGTGTTTCCAGCGCCAATATTTCAATGACATTGCCCGGTGGTTCAGAGGAGATTAACTTTACAGATACCAATAACGCTGGAACCTACACTGCCAACTTGGGAAAGAAGACCATTTCCAATGGTGATTTTGTCATCAAGGGGACGATTTTCGTTTCCGCCAATGTGGTTGCCGGCACACAAATTCCTGCCGAAGGTATCGGGGTAAAGATTGAGATGGAGCTTGATTTGGACAAGGGCTTTGAGTCCGCAACCATTGCAGTGCCGGCGGGAACAAGCCTTGACCAGACGGTAAACACGCCCCTTCCAGAAGAGATGACAAAGTTGGTGTCTAGCATCACCTTCGAGACTGTTGGTGCCGCTGTTACCTTGAATAATGGTCTGCCGGCAGGAAATGATATTAATGTCACCGTATCATCGACAACCCTGAGCATTGCAGAAAAAAAGGAAGTGTTCCCTGCCCAGAGCCCCGCCACAAAAAAATTCCTAGGACAAAATGTGACCTTGCAGCCTGCCACTCAGTCAAATATAGATATGAAGATGAAGGTTGAGCTGCCGGGATATAAAAGTGCTGACAACACCTTCACTGTTCAAAACGTGAAGCCAGGCGAGAAGTATTCTGTGGGCGGGTCTGTTGCCTTTGAGGCGAATTGGCAGCAGGCCACCGTCAAGACCGACAAGCCTTTTGAGGGGTCTTATCCTGCTGGTGGTGGCGAGCCTATGAAGCTTTCAGACCTGTGGAAGATGATTCCAGAGGGAATCAGCTTTAAGGAAATCGGTGCATGCTTGTATTTGGATGCTCCTATGGAAAACTTTACCATGAAAGGCTATATGACCATGAATGAAAAGCCTCTGTGGGGAAGCAAGGATAATCCGGCAACTTTGTCAAAATCAACAGCTCCCACTGGACCCGCTGATGGAGACTGGACTGAGCAGGTGGATCCGGCCAAGGCCAGTGTAGATTTGAGCAAAAAGTTGCTGGGGATAATGAATGAGCGGCCAGGCTCACTGTCCTTCAACTACTCATTGACCACTGATGGAGTGACTATCCAGAAGAATCAGATTGCTGGCGAGCAGAGTCTTCGGGCCGTTATGCTGATGAAGCTTCCCATGGAGCTGGAAATCAACTCGGATGAGATGGTGGACAAGCCGGAAAACATGCCCTTTAAGGAGAAGGGAGTTCCAATTGATGTGTTTACTCTGGCAAAGGTGTATTCTGATGAGCCGGATGCCAACAAGGACCTGTTCAAGCGTGAGGAGCCTTGGTCGTTAGATGACGAAATCAACAAGCTTTTGGATCAGCTTCAGTCGCTGAAGATGGAGTTGGACTATACCAATGATTTGGGCATGAGCTTGGGAGCCTGGTTCTACGACTCCGGTACAGGAATCAGCAAGAATTTTACGCTGGAGCAAGGAAGTGGAACTATCAACTTGGACTTTGGGCTTGAGGAGATTAAGAAAATCATTCAGGTATATCCTTTTAGCCCCAAGCTGTATGTGTTCCTCCCCGACACAACACCGGAGCAGCCCTTTGTGTTGAATCGTGATGGAAAGCTTGATTTTACGTTGACGGTGGCCGCCGCCGCTGACATTGATTATACCTATGACTTGAAGGGAGGAAAATAGCAATGAAAAGGTTGTTTTGTCTTGTTGCGCTGTTGTGTGGCTTGGTAACGCTCCACGCAGAGTTGAACCCTCCCCATCGGTATTTTGAGATTGGGGTGCAGGTTGACGCAGCGGTGAGCAATAGCTGGTTCTCCATTCCAGATTTTTTTCAGGAGACCCTGGTGGTGGACTTTACCAAGATGTCTCAGCAACTCCACAATGGCTTGGGTGTGAATTTTAATGTGGATGCTGGTGCCCACATGAATATTAATGTGGGATCCATCTTCCGAATTGGCTTTTTTGGTGGGATGAATGGTACTGGTCAATTTAATCTGTCCCAAAGTATCATAGATTTCTTAGCAAAGGGAAATGCTGATGGCGATCATTCGATAGAGGCGGGGGCGAGTGTTGATTCCTTGCTGTATGCTGAGGCTGGTGTCTCGTTCCAAAGTTTTATTAAGCAACTGGGGATATATTTTAGTCCTGCCGTGTTCTTGCCAGCAGTTTACGTTCCCCATACTGAAATGACAGCTCAGGTGACCTCCTTGAATGGTGGCTCTAAGATGGAGGCAAATGCAGATGCCTCGGTCTACTCTATCATAGGTATGGAGCAGTTTCAGTCCGCCATTGATGTGAATAGCATTCTCGATATCAATAACATGGGATTTGATATTTCGCTTGGAGCTGAATATGCCTTGTTCCCCTTCTTGGATATTGGCGCTTCGGTGACAAATATCCCCATTGTTCCCGGAAAACTCCGCTATCAAACCACGGTAACGGCTTCCTTTGAATACGATACCAACAGCCTTTTTGATTCGATGCTGGGAAAAGGGTCAGAGGATAAGACGGAAGAGAATAGTGAAAAATCTGATGAGGAGTTCATTACGTTTCCGGAGAAATCGGAATACTTGGAGACTCCCAAGGCAGTGCGCCGTCCTACCCTGATTAGTTTGGCTGCTTCGTATCGGCCATTCGGCGAGTGGTTTAATGTGCGTGGTGGGCTAGATTTTGTTATTAATAGTCCTTTCTACGTCAACTTCAATCTCGGGGCAGGATTTCATCTGCTGAAGATGAGTAAGTTGGGGGGACACCTGTTCAACTTTACCTTGGATACTGGATATCGGCAGCGGATGTGGACACAGAGGCTTGGTTTGGTTTTAAATCTCCGTGCTTTTGAGCTGGATCTGGCTGTCTCAAGTTGCTCTGGAAACTTCCTAAAGAGTTTTATGGGTGCGGGCCTTGGCGTTGGTGTTGGTGTTAGACTGGGATTCTGATGGACATTGGACATTTCATGGCAAAATGGGTATACTTTGGCAATGAGTAAGACTACATCCATCTGTCCCTGCGGTTCTGGCAGGGAGTATTCAGCTTGTTGTGAGCCCATTATCAAGGGCACCAGCCTTGCCGCCACTGCAGAGGAGCTGATGCGGGCTCGGTATTCCGCCTACGAAAAGCATGAGATTGACTTTATCGTCGATACGTGTGAGGCCGTGGGCGACAAGACAGATATTGACCGCAAAGCCACCCAGTCTTGGAGCGAGGAGTCCACCTGGTACGGTCTCAAGATTCTCCGTACAGAGAAGGGTGGTGCTGACGATACCGAGGGTTTGGTGGAATTCCAGGCAACCTACAGCCGCAAGGGGTTGCGGGACGTGCATCACGAAATTGGTCTGTTCAAGAAGATTGATGGCAAGTGGATGTATTCCAACGGCAGCCTGAAGACCACCACCATTGTTCGTGAGGGGCGTAAGATTGGCCGCAACGAGCCCTGTTCCTGTGGTTCCGGTAAGAAATACAAGGCCTGCTGTGGCAGATAAGCTTGTTTCCGGCTTTCATGCTATTGAGGAGCGGCTGAGGAGTCTGAAGGCATCTTCCAAGGCCATTTCTCCCGAATCCCCTGTTTCCATGGAGCTTCTCTTTGCGTCTCCAGGCCCTCGGGTAAAGAAGATTCTTGCCCAGGCCAGGGAGGTGGGAGTTACCTGTACCCAGGTGGAGAAGCAGCAGTTGGATCACTTGACCGCTTCCCTGCCGGAGACGGCTCGAGAGCATCGAGGACTTTTGCTGCGGGTAACGGGGGAGGAGTCTGTTCCGGAAAATCTGGTGGATTTTTCCCAGTGGCTGGCAGGCGGTGGTGAGCAGTCCCTGGTTCTCATCCTTGACTCAATTACCGATCCCCATAATGTGGGGGCTATCCTCCGTAGCTGTGACCAGTTTGGCGTTGACTTGGTGGTGATGCCTGAGCGTCGGAGTCTGCGGGATCCCTTGGAGAACGAGGTGGTGGCTCGTGCCAGTGCCGGTGCCAGTGCTTGGGTTCCAGTGACCGTTGTGCCAAATTTGGTGCGGGTGGTGGAGCAGCTGAAGGATGCCGGTTTTTGGGTGTACGGAGCGGATGCAGGTGGAGCAGCCGCCAATCAGACAGCGTTTCCCAAGAAAGCAGCCCTCATCATGGGTAGCGAAGGTGCTGGAATCAGTCGGCTTTTGGAGGAGCGTTGCGATGCGGTGGTCTCCATTCCCACCTGTGGCCGCCTGGACAGCCTGAATGTATCCGTAGCGACTGGTGTGTTGTTGTACGAGGTGAGAAGGCAGCTGTCCCGCTGAAAAACGGGCGGCCTGCTTAAGAATAGGTGTAGCTGGCGGAAGGGGTTCCTGTGGGACTTTCCAGCTGTATCCTAAGGAGTATTCATGTCAGATAAAGCGGAGGCGAGGGCCTCTGTTCAGCAAGTGAGAGAAATCAAGGAACAGTCCAAGAATCGTATTCGCCAGATTAAGGATTCTGCCAAGAAAGAAATCCAGCAGGTAAAAATGGAGGCGTATGCTGCCCTCAAGCCTGCTAAGGCCGCCCGCAAGCTGGATAGACAGCAGGAGCGACTGGAGCGGAAGGCATACGAGGCCACCATACCCAAGCGGTATTCCATTGGCGAAGAGATTTTCAATTCCGTGACCCATGGTGTGGGGGCCGGATTGGCGGTGGCCGCTACGGTGTTGCTGATTGTGCGGGCGGTGCTGTATGCTCCAGCCGACGGGAGAGGCTTTTATGTCACCAGCTTTGCGATTTTTGGTGCTTCCTTGGTGGTGCTCTACCTCATGTCCACCTTGTATCACGCCCTAACACCGTATGGGGCAAAGAAAATCTTCGCCATCTTCGATCATTCTTCCATATATCTTTTGATTGCGGGAACATATACGCCCTTTTGTCTCACTACCCTGCGGGGGTCTGTGGGCTGGGTGCTCTTTGGACTTATATGGGGGTTGGCGGTGGTCGGCATGACCTTCTACGCCATATTCGGCAGCAGAATGCGGATTTTGTCCGCCATAACCTATGTGCTGATGGGGTGGCTGGTGGTCTTTGCCTTTAAACCTATGGTGCAGAATCTGAATCCTCTCAGCCTCAAGCTGGTGCTGGCGGGTGGTGTTGCCTACACGGTTGGCTGTATTTTCTACGCCTTGAAGAAAATCAAGTGGATGCACTGCATCTGGCATATCTTTGTGATGTTCGGAAGCGTGTTCCATTTCTTTGCGGTGTATTTTTCTGTACCATAACGGATTCTTTTTCGTGTATTATATATGTAGTATGTATAAAATGAGTCTTTAATAATTCCGAAATTATAATGACAAGTCAGTAGAAAAGTAGTGTAGACTCTTGTTAGGAAGGTTATTGTATGGAAGGAAGAAGAATTCCAGCCGTAGCGGTTGTGATGAATTACCTGATTTATCTTTCGCCCATTGTATTGTTTCTTTTTCAAGTAAGATTTACCGATACTATGAGTGGAACAGAGTTTGTGGCCTATCTTTCCAGCGTGCCCTTTGTCATCCACTGTGTGCTGTCTCTGCTTCTGCCCTTTGTGGCATACACCATTGTCAATAAGTGTGTTGCTTCCTACGATGGTTCCGCTGAATCATCTGCAGGGGTGAACAAGGGTTCCTTGCTGTATAGTAAGCTGAGTATCTATCTACCGGTTCTGTGTAATTTGCTCTTGCCCTATTTTGCTGTTCGCAGTGCAGGGATTGCAGGCGTTTCGGCAGCCGCCTTGGGAATGCAGGCCTTTGGCTCCTGTTGTCTTTTTTCCTTGGCCAGCTACGTAAAATTCATCCAGGTGTTTGAAGATTCCCTCCATTTCTTGCCCCTGACACAGAAGGATACCTCTATGTCCTTGGTGCTGAGAAGTGTTTTGGTGTGTTTTTTTGTGTGCCTTGGTGTGCTGCTGGTTTCCCTTGCTCCGGTGATGGTGGAGCGGGAGAATGCTCAGACCTACTTGGATGTGGTGGTGGGAAAGGCGTTGCCGGTGGGACTCATTGGAACCTTGGTGGGAATCTATGACTTTTTCTTGCTGATGAGCGCCATAAAGCGCCGCTTGTCTGCGATTATGGGTGCAATCAACAATGCTGCCGCTGGAACCTATGTGATGGACAAGGTTCGGGTCCAGTCTAGGGATGAATTTGGGCTTTTAGCAAATGACGTGAACTATTTTGTGTCCAATACTCGGAATTTGATTGCCACGATTCTCAAGACGGTTGAGGTGTCACGGGAAAATATGACCACCTTGAACGGCGACATTAAAAAGTCCAATCAGACCATTGGCAATGCTATGCATTCCATTGGTTCGGTGAAATCTGTGGTGATGAATCAGGCGGCAGGTGTGGAGGAAACCCAGTCTACGGTCAATAGTATCGCCCAGAAAATTCACCAGCAGGATACAAGCATCGAGACCTTGGCCTCCAGCGTGACCCAGGCCTCAGCCGCCATTGAGGAGATGGTGGCCAACATCCATTCCGTTTCCGAGATTTTGAAGAAAAACACCAGTACGGTTATGTCTCTGGGTAATGCTGCTGCTGAGGGACAGAAGACGGTGGAGAACGCAGTTGCCGTGTCCAAGCGGATCTACCAGGAGTCCGAGGGACTTCTGGAGGCCAGCGAAATTATCAAACATATTGCAGAGCAGACCAATATGTTGGCCATGAACGCTGCCATTGAGGCTGCCCATGCCGGAGACGCTGGCCGGGGCTTTGCCGTCGTTGCCGACGAGATTCGTAAGCTAGCAGAGGATTCCAGCGCCCAGAGCTTGGGCATTACGACCCGCCTGAAGGAGTTGGGAACCTCCATCAACGAGGTTTCCGAAAACACCCAGCAGGTTGAAAAGCAGTTCGATGTAATCTATGACTTTGCCAATTCTGTGCAGGACCAGGAAGCGGTGATTATGCGGGCAATGCAGGAGCAGACTGAAGGCAGCGGCCAAGTGATGGATGCCATGCGGATGATTCATGAGATTACCTATTCCGTGAACGACAGTTCTACCGCTGTGCTGCAAAGCAGCAAAGAAATTGGAGTGGAGATGCAACGGCTGGTTGAGGTGACCACCTCCATTACCAATTTGATGAATGACATGGCAGACAATGCAGATGAGGTTACCAGGGCGCTTGGGGCGATTGATGACTCTGTAGTCAAAAATATGATAGTTATGAATGAATTGGTGGAGGAAGTGGCCATATTCAAGGTATAGCAGCCCTCCCCATTGCCTCAAGTCTTGAGTCCATTGTCTCTTGTCTCAAAACATCCCCGACCCGCAGCCTCGTGCTGACTGCAGAGACTGCCGCAGGCAAGTCAACAGCCGTTCCCCTGGCTCTGATGGAAGCCTTTCCCGGAAAGATTCTGGTGACGGAGCCACGTCGTCTTGCGGCGGTGGCGGTGGCCTCCCGTCATGCCCAGCTTTTGGGTGAGCCGGTGGGTATGCAGGCTGGCTATCGACTGCGGTATGATACCTGCGTTTCCCCCGCCACCAAAATCCACGTAATGACCGACGCCATTCTCACCCGCATGATTCAGGCTGACCCCGCACTGGATGGTGTCTCGGTCATCGTTCTGGATGAATTCCATGAGCGTTCCCTCCACACAGACTTGTCGCTGGCCTTCTTGAAGGAGGTGATGATGCTGCGGGATGATTTGTATCTGGTGGTGATGTCTGCCACTATGGATGCAGGGCGGGTGGCCCACTATTTGGGAGAGGGGGAGGCAGCGCCCTGTTTCCATGTGGAGGGACGACGTTTTCCGGTGGAGATTGGGTATCGCCCTGCTCCGATGGCTGCGGGGCGGACGCTGCTGTCCGGCGGGAATGAGCTGCCGCTGGTGGACTGGTGTGTCCAGGTGGTGCTGGAGGAATTGCATGGCTCCCCGCCGTCTGGAAGAAATGGGGGCAGCATCCTGGTGTTCCTGCCGGGAATTGGTGAGATACGGCGGTGCCAATGGCTCTTGGAGCAGGCTGGAGCAGGTGAGCTGGCACACATTCATTTGCTCCACAGCTCCATTTCCCTGGAGGAGCAGCGGCTGGTGCTGGATGTCGAGTATCGGCGGGATGGTGCTTCCGGCAGTGCCTCCAAATTCCCCGCAAAACGCCGGGTTATCATAAGCTCCTCCATTGCAGAGACAAGTCTTACGGTTCCCGATGTTACCCTAGTGATTGACTGCGGATTGAGCCGTACCAGCCGCTTCGATCCCCGCACCGGCATGACACGACTGGTGACGGAAATTGAAAGCTCTTTTTCTGCGGAGCAGCGGACCGGTCGTGCCGGCCGCCTTGGTCCCGGTCGTTGCATCAGGCTCTGGTCTCCTGCCGAAAGCCGCCTTGCCAGTCCACCGCCAGAAATCACTCGGGCTGACTTGGTGCCGGTGGTGCTGGAATGCGCCCGCTGGGGCGTGCAGGAGCTGGATGGTCTTACATGGCTGGACTGTCCCTCCGCTGGCGGCTGGGCGGCGGCACGTTCCCTGCTGCAGGAAATGGGCTGCCTTGAGGAATCTGGTTCCATCACGAATCTGGGGCGCCGGGTGCTGGAGCTGGGGGTGCATCCCCGCATCGGCTGTGTGGCTTCCAGCGGTTTTCCTGGGGCGGTGGAGCTGGCCGCCCGCTACGGTGCCTCGGACTCGGCGGAGCAGCAGCGTTTACAGAATGATCTGCACCGCCGGCTGGCTGACTCAAAAAAATCTGCAGGGCAGAGTGGGGGTGTGGATGGTGTCTCCCTTGCCCTGCTGGCAGGTTTTCCCGATAGGCTGGCGAAATCTTGTGGCGAGGGGAAGTATCAGTTCCCCTCGGGTCGTACTGCCAGCCTTTTCCATCGCACTGCAGTGGCATCGTCCCAGCAGCGGCTGTCGGGCAATGCCTTCCCCGCCTGGATTGTGGCGGTGGAGGTGGATGCTGGTGCCACCACAGGCAGAATTTATCGGTGGGAACCGCTGGATGCTGCTGTTGCGGAAAACTGGTTGGAAAAACACGCTACGACTCAGGTGGAGCTGGATGTGGAGGATGCCACCGGAAAGGTGGTGAAGCACCAGGTGCGGCGGTACGGCAGGCTTGAGCTGGAGCGGCGACGGCTGGTGCCAGATGACTCGGATGTGGCGGCGGCCCTCTGCGGACAGATTCGGCGGCGGGGCTTTGGCAGCCTGCCCGTATCCCGTCAAAGTCAGCTGCTGCTGGTGCGTGGCCGCCTGTGGGAAGCCTTGCGGAGCCCTGGCCTGTTGGAGACTGGGGCGGTACCGCCTGGGGCAGTGCCGTCAAGTCAGTTTTCCGAGGAGTTCCTGCTGGAACGGCTGGAGGACTGGCTGATCCCCTTCCTGGGTGGCCAGAAGAAGCTTTCCCAGGAGGTGGTGTACCAGGGACTCCACTGGTTCTGTGACGGCGCCACCCTAGACCGAGAACTTCCCCTGTCCATCACCCTGCCCAACGGCAAGCGCCGCACGCTCACCTACGAAACCATTGCCGGCAGGGTGACTCCGGTGCTGGAAGTGGTGATACAGGACATGTTCGGCTGCCTTGAAACGCCGAGGGTGGCGGGAATTCCCGTGCTGCTGCGACTACTGTCTCCTGCCCGTCGTCCCCTGCAGGTCACCTCGGACTTGGCTGGCTTCTGGCAGAACACCTGGCCTGACATCTGCAAGGAGATGAAGGGGCGGTATCCAAAGCATAACTGGGACTATCGCCTTGCTGAGTGTTAAAAAATTAACGAAGTTTTAAAAAAATCCCATAATGAATTTGGCAAGAATCTCATTCTTGAGGTATAATTAACCAGTTTTTTTGGTTATGGGAGAAAGCGTTTTGCTGGCAAAGTTGAGAAGTGAGTCTTTATCACGAAGAAACCAATTTATTTTGTTGTCGTTCATGCCCCTGTACTTCATCGTGGTAGGCTTGTTCCTCCAGCCAATCAACACCATCCTGCCTGGAATCTGGACCTTGATGATTGAGCCAGACTTCCTGATTACCGACTATTTTGTGGTGGGTGGCATTGGTTCGGCCTTTATTAACGCAGGTTTGCTGACCCTTTTATGTATTGGCTTTGCTTATTTTTCTGGCTTGGCAATGGAAGGTCATACCATCACTGCCTCCTATCTGATGTTTGGTTTTGCCTTGTTTGGCAAAAACTTGATGAACGTCTGGGCCATCCTTGGGGGCGTTGTGCTATATTCGTTGTATCACAAGACGGCCATAACGCGGTATCTCTATGTAGGAATGTATGGTACTGCCTTGTCCCCCATCATCACCCAAATCATCCATTTTGACTGGTTGCCCACACCGGTGTGTCTGCTGATGGGTGTGGTGATTGGAGTTATCATGGGGTTTGTGCTGCCACCGCTTTCAACGCACGTTTCGTACGCCCATAAAGGGTATTCCTTGTATAATGTTGGTTTTGCCTGTGGAATTATTGCAACGGTGGTGGTTTCTGTGCTGAAGTCCTTTAGAGTGGAGGTGGGATTCCGTACATTCTGGTATCGGGGAGGAAACGACTTCCTGTGTGCTATCCTCTGTGTGTTCTTCCTCGGTTTGATGCTGATAGCCGTGGTAATCGAAGGAAAAGGTGCTTTCAAAGGGTACTGGCATATCTTGAAGTCTCCAGGCATTGGTGGTACTGACTTTGTGAAGGAGGTAGGTGTTTTTCCTGTTGCGTTTAACATGGGGATCAATGGCCTGTTCTCCACTATCTTCCTCCTGCTGGTTGGAGGCGACCTTAATGGTCCCACCATCGGTGGAATCATGACTATCGTAGGATTTGGTTCTACCGGCAAGCATATCCGCAACAGCCTTCCGGTGATGCTGGGGGTGTTTTTGGCGAGCATCGTTAAAACCTGGAACATCACTGATCCCTCTTCCACGCTTGCCTTTCTCTTCTGTACCACCTTGGCTCCCATTGCGGGAAAATTTGGCGTGTTTGCTGGGATTCTAGCCGGATTCCTCCATTCATCGGTGGTGATGACGGTAGGTGTTGTCTATGCAGGCATGAACCTCTATAACAACGGGTTTGCCGGGGGAATTGTGGCCATTTTCCTTGTGCCTGTCTTGCAATCCATTACTGACCGCAGGGCACGGGCTAAGGGGCATCGTTCTCTGTAGGTTGGTGCTCGGTGCCTTGGCTTGCGGAAAGGCATTTTTTCGGGTATGCTTAACCTATGGCTTATGAAGTAACGGCAACCCGCCGCCGTCCCCAGGATTTCGACAGTCTTGTGGGACAAGAATTTGTTGCGGCTACCTTAAAGAATGCAATTCAGTCCGGCAAGATTGCCCATGCCTACCTGTTTTCCGGCCCCCGTGGCTGTGGAAAAACCTCCTCTGCCCGTATTCTTGCCAAGTCTCTGAACTGCCAGCAGGGGCCTGCTTCCCAGCCCTGCGGTCAGTGTGCCGCTTGTCAGGAAATAACCCGGGGGGCCAGTCTTGATGTGATTGAGATTGACGGTGCCTCCAATACCAGTGTTAATGATATCCGTCAAATCAAGGATGAGGTGCTTTTTCCTCCCAACTCCTGCCGTTACAAGATTTACATCATCGATGAGGTCCATATGCTTTCCACCAGTGCCTTCAATGCGCTGCTGAAAACCATCGAGGAGCCGCCGCCCTACGTCATCTTCATCTTTGCCACTACGGAACTCCACAAGGTGCCCGCCACCATCAAGAGTCGGTGTCAACAGTTCCATTTCCGTCTGGTGGCGGTGGAGCAGCTGAAGGAGCTTTTGGCCCAAGCGGCGGCGGAAATCGGCCTGCAGGCGGAGGATGAGGCCCTGTACTGGATTGCTCGAGAGGCCACTGGCAGTGTCCGTGATGCCTACACCCTCTTTGATCAGGTTGCCTCCTTCTCCGGCGGCCACATCACTTTTGAAAAGATTCGCGATACCCTGGGACTGGTGGGATTGGACACCATGAACCAGCTCTTTGAAACCTGTGTCGCCTCCAATGCTAGCCTTGCTCTGGAGCAGTTGGAGACGATGCTCCAGGGTGGTGTTTCCATTGAGCAGTTCATCACCGACTGCAGCAACTACTTGAGGAGCCTCCTGCTGATTAAATCCGGCATTACCAAGGAGTCGTTGTTGGGACAGTCTGCGGAGCGATATTCCCAGCAGGTGTTGGCAGCGTGGGGTGTTCCTCAGGTGGAGCGAGCACTGTCCTTGTTCCTGAGTTTGTATCGTGACATCCGGTACTCCACTAGCCCTCGTTATGAGGTGGATCTAGCGGTGTCTCGCCTTTGTGGCCTGTCATCCTTTGTTTCTAGTGCAGAGGTGTTTCAGGCTCTTGAGCAGACTCGTCAGTTGCTGAGTGGGGCAACACCATCGCCATCGGTGCAACAGGGGCGTCCAAACCCTTTCGCTAACGGCGGCGCTGTACCGCCTGAACACCGGCACGCATCGAGGGATTTGGGTGGTAGCATGGTTTCAATTCCAAAGCCGACTGCTTCATCTGGTAGACCCCACTGGGCGAGAACTGTTCCTGCGGGAGAAAATCCTCCTGTTCCACAGAGTGAGCCTGTTTCCAGGAATCACACGGTGCCGAATGCTGCTGTTGGCTCCAAAACAAGTCCCCAACGGAATGAAGAATCCAGCGGGACGGTGGTTCCCAGAGAACGGCTTCGTGATAAGTTGGTGGAAGAACTATCCATTAGCCATACTTCCACGGCCTCAGTTCTCCTGAGCTCCGATTCCTGGGAGTTTGTGGATGACAGGATAGTCATTACGGTGGTGAATTCCTTTGCCTTGAACCAGTTGCAAAAGGATAAGGTCTTCTTGACGGAACTCATTTCTTCCTTGTTGGGACAGGCTGTCCAGCTGGAATTTAAGATTCGGTCGGTTGTCCAGAACAACCAACCAAAAGAGGAGATATCTACCCAGGTGGATATTTTATGTAGGGTTTTTAAAGGTAACCTGTTAGGTTAATAGGAGATAGAGCATGAATCCATTCGATATAATAAAAAATGCCCAGAGCATTAAGGAACAGTTTTCCAAGGTCCAAGAGGAGTTGAAAGGCTTGCAGGCAACAGGCTCTTCCGGTGGCAACATCGTCAAGGTTACGGTGAACGGCCAATTTGAGATTGTGCGGGTGGAGCTTGACCCTATTGCCGTTGATCCCCGAGATGTCCCCATGCTGCAGGATCTGATTGTAGCCGCCAGTCGTGATGCTCATGTCAGAATGCAGGAGCTGATGAAGGAGCGGCTTGGTCCTATGATGGGTGGTTTGAACATTCCTGGCATGGGGATGTAGTCATGAATGCACTGGAAGAGCTGGCGGAATCCTTCTCTCGGCTTCCCGGTATTGGCAAGAAGAGTGCCACCCGCATTGCAACCCATCTTCTCAAGGCTGACGCCGGTTTTTTGCAGCGGTTTGCCCACCAGCTCACCACCTTACAGGAACGAATTAAGCCCTGCAGTGTTTGTGGCGCCTACACCGAGGTGGAGCCCTGCTGGATTTGTTCCAATCCCGCCAGAGAGCGGAATGTTATCTGTGTGGTGGAACAGCCCCAGGATGTGCAAACCATCGAGGCTTCTCGGGAGTATCAGGGATTGTTCCACGTGCTGGGGGGCGTGATTTCCCCCCTGGATGGAGTTGGTCCGGAGAATCTGTCCTTCGGCAGGCTTTTGGAGCGTATCCATGCCGGAAACATTACTGAGGTGATTATCGCCACCAATCCCACCGTGGAAGGAGATACGACGGCACTGTACCTCCAGCGCTTGTTGGCGGATTGCAACCTCACCGTCACCCGTCTTGCCTCCGGACTTCCCGTGGGTGGTGACTTGGAATATGCCGACCGTCTCACCTTGGCCCGTAGCTTCCGTGGCAGAACCACACTGTGATTTTTCAATTCCCCAAAGAAACGGCTCATTTAAAACAAAAAAAGCTACCCAGCTGAAGCTGGATAGCTCTTGTCAAGAACGTATGAAGCGCTACCGGAGCAAGGTCAATACATTCTGAGTGGACTGATTTGCCTGGGCCAGAATTGCCATACCAGACTGCTGCAGTACCTGGTTCTTGGTAAAGTCAACCATCTCCTTAGCCATGTCTGTATCACGGATTCTGGACTCGGCAGACTGCAGGTTTTCGGCTGCAATGTCAATTCCACGGATGGCGTGCTCAAGGCGGTTGTAGTATCCACCCAAGTCAGCCCGCTGCTTGCTGAGCTTCTTCAGAGCCTCGTCCAGTGTTCCGATGGCACGGTTTGCCTCGTCGGGAGACTGAAGTGACATGATGGTCTCGTCACCCAGGTTGCGCAGATTCAATGCAGTGGCAGTCATGGTACCAATGTAAACTTCCATTCTCTGGTCCATGTTTGCACCGATGTGGAACCACATAGAAGCGGTAACAGCATTTGTTCCCTCGTCGCGAGCAAAGCGACCAGTCAGCATGTTCATTCCATTGAATTGAGCCTGGCTGGCAATGCGGTCAACCTCGGCAATCAGCTGGGAAACTTCAACCTGAATCTGCATTCTGTCTTCTTCGGTGTAAATACCATTGGAGGACTGTACGGCCAGCTCGCGAATGCGCTGAATGATGTCAGTTGTTTCCTGCAGGTACCCTTCTGTAGTCTGAATGAAAGAGAGGCCATTCTGGGCGTTCTCAGATGCCTTGTTCAAACCACGAATCTGGCTGCGCATCTTCTCGGAAACTGCCAAGCCGGAAGCATCATCACCGGCTCTGTTGATTTTCAGTCCAGAAGAAAGCTTCTCCATGTTCTTCTGAGCTGCCACGTTGGTAATGTTGGTTGAACGCTGTGAATACATTGCGCTCATGTTGTGATTAATTACCATGGTATACTCCTTTACATTTAGCCGGCATTGCTACTTTTGCACACAAGATTAGACCTTTGATTGCGGATAGAAACGGAACAATCCAGCTGATCTTTTCAGCATACGCTGTTACTCAAATTTCGGAATATATTGGTGATACTTTACTTTTTTTTATGACATTCTGTGCAGCCAATGATGTGGACGTGGCGTCTGCCAGATTTTTGCATGGTCATTCTGGCCACTAGAGAACCTTCCATGGGGACAGATCTGCCGCATACGGGACAACTGCGCCGTTTTTTCTTCTCTCCGTCCTTGCTGTAGCAGTAGGGGCAGCCCTGGATGGTGCAGCGTTGATCCTGGTCTATTTCTGAAGTGAGGGGACGGTATACCTTTGAGAATAGATTGATTCCAGGTGTCAGGGCGGAGTCGCAGAGGGGACAATAGGTTTTTGAAGGATGCCCCTCCTTCTTCTGGGGCTTTTTTTCATCGGGCTCATCTTTGTTTTTTTTCTTCTTGTAGTAGGAATTTGCCAGCTCTACATATTTTCCAAAGAGAAAGAGTATTAATCCTATGAGTGCACCGATGGCAAGAACAATGAACAATTCGCTCATGACTACTTCAACAGCAGCTTCAGCAGCCCCAGCACCTTTTCCTTGTAGGGTGGATACCGTAAGGAAATGTCCATCTTGGTGGGTTTCGTTAGGATGGATTTCTTGTGGCTAAAGGTGTCAAAACCAGCCTTGCCGTGGTAACTACCCATGCCGCTGTGGCCTGTTCCGCCAAAGGGTAAATGGGAAGAGACGGCGTGAAGCATGGTGTCGTTTATACAGCCACCACCAAATCTCAGGCTTCTGGTTACCAGTTTTTGAGTCGCCTTGTCCTGGGAGAAGAGATAGAGTGCCAGTGGCTCTGGCTTTTGACGGATAAAGGCCACCGCCTCCTCCACGGAACGAATGGGCAGCACCGGCAAAATCGGTCCGAAAATCTCGTCCTGCATCACCGGTGCGTCAGGCTCTGGAGAGTCCAGTATCACCGGCTTGATTTTCCGGGCCTCCTTGTTGTAGGTAGGGCTGGTGCTGCAGCAGGGGATGCCCCTTCCGTTGGCAGGGTTGTTACCATTGGCAAAATTCAACAATCGGAAGAAGTGTCGCTCGTTTACAATCGAGGAAAGGCCGCTGTCTGCCGCCACGGGATTTTCCCCGTAAAATTCCTCCATAGCGGCCCGCATCAGTTCTATCAACTGGTCCTTCTTGTCCTCCTGCACCAGCACGTAATCTGGTGCAGTGCAGGTTTGGCCGCTGTTCACCAGCTTTCCCCAGACGATTCGCTTGGCTGCCACCTCAATATCAGCGGTGGAATCCACAATGCAGGGGCTCTTGCCTCCCAGCTCCAGACACACCGGAGTCAGGTTCCTGGCGGCGGCCTCCATCACCTTCTTTCCGGCAGTGGCACCACCAGTGTAGAAGATGAAGTCGTATTTTTGTGCCAGCATTGGTTGGTGGATTTCTGTTCCTCCCGTTATGACTGCCACCTGCTCCTGGGGGAAAATGCTTCCAATGATGGCGGCCAGCAGCTTTTCGCAGGCTGGTGTACTGTGGGAGGGCTTCAGGATAACACAGTTTCCCGCCGCAATGGCCGCAACTGTTGCCATCAAGGAGAGCTGGATGGGGTAGTTCCAGGGAGCGATTACCAGGGTGCAGCCATAAGGCTCCGACAAAACCTTGCTGACTCCTGGAAATGCCATCAGGGGAGTTGGCCGTAGCTTGGGGAGGCTCCACACAGGCAGCCATCGCCTGATGTAATTGATTTCCTTCACAAGAATTCCCAGCTCTGTGGCATAGGCTTCTACAGGAGATTTGTGGAGGTCTGCCGCCAGTGCCGCAAGAATATCCGCTTGCCGTTGTAGCAACAGGTTTCGTAGCTTGAGGAGCTGTTCCCTGCGGAAAGCCACCTCCTGCGTCTTGCCTGTTGAGAAAAAAGCTTTTTGTCTGTCTACCAATTCTGAGAGCTCAACTGAAGTCATAGGGAAAGTATAGCCGGAAATGGTGAAATGCACAATGCGGATTGAGAAGGCAACAAAGAAAGGGCCGCCCTGCGGACGGCCCCAACTAGAAGGTTTAATGTGCGTTCAAATTAGAACTTCAGGGCGTAACCCAGGGAAATGTTGAAGTTGCGGCGAGTCAGTAAATCGTCCTTCTCGTCAACACCGTCATACTTTACCTTTACAGGGGTAAAGTCGTTTACATAGCTCAAACCAGCGGTAACAGAACCGGGGCCAGCGGGAATGCCCACCTCAACACCAGCAACAATACCAGGGATGAAGCCAGTAACCTTCATGCCGTCCGCCTGTCCGGACTCTTTCTCACCATCTACAGTCACTGTCATCTTGGGAGACCCCACAGGAACAGAGAAGTTCATACCAACCATGGGGGTAATCATGATGGAGCCCACCGGAATGTCATAGGTCACCAGCAAGGGGAAGTCCAAGGACAGGTAGGAGGCTGTTGTGGTCATTTCCACTCCTAGCATCTCAACTTTCATACCAGCACCGTTGTTGGCGGTGAGGCCAAACTCCAGCTGCACACCCAGGGCAGGCAGGAAGGGCAGGTTGTAGCGGCCGTAGATGGAGCCGCCGCCGTTCACCATGAAGGCGTTCTTTGCATCATCGGGCAGTTCAACGGCTAGCTTGGATCCCAAGTTCATTCCGAATGTTCCCTTTGCACCTACAGTAATCTGTGCGCAAACCATGCTTACTGCAACTGCGGCCACTACGGCCATGGCAATAATCTTTTTCATTATACATCTCCTTTGTTGTTACTTAGAAGTAACAACTTAAGATAATAATTACTTTAAAAAAACAAATAGTCAAGTATCAATTACGTTTTTTAACGTATTTTGTGAAAATGAGTTTTCGGGAAAACTTGAAGGCGGAGCTTGCATACCAGGATGTTCTCGTCAAGGAACTGGCGGCGTTGGCAGGAATCAACAAGCGGACGCTGGACAACTACCTGCGGGAAAAGGCCAATACGCCACCCGCCGACGTGGCGGTAAAGATTGCCCACGCCCTCAATGTTTCTGTAGAATATCTTGTCACTGGTGTAGAGTCTGTGGCGGCAGACAAGCCCAGCGAGGTGGTGGAATTGCTTTCTATATATTCTGATTTGTCTCTCGTGAACAAGCGGAATCTTCTGGCAATCGCCCGAATCCTTCAGGGCAATGGTGCCAGCTAGTACGGGACTTGGACGAATGCGTGCAAATTTTCCAGGGGAAAATTTCTTGGTCCAGGTACACGGGTAGCCAGACGTGAAAATCCTTTGAAATCCGTAGAAAAATATACCATTTGGTCGATTATCACTTGCAATTATTCTGTTTAAATAGTATAAATAAAAACCACTACTTTAATTTGTGGTGATGAAGATACAATCTTCGGGTTCTTTTAGAGTCAAGCAGACAGAGGAGCGTCTGGCGAAACCGTAAAGCTTTCTATAAATATAGTTAGAAAGCAGGAAGTTCGCAGCCCTTGGATTGTAGCCGGTTGAGCCATTGGTGAGGCTGGCATTTGAACGGCAAGGGTGTCTGAGCAATGGTCGCTCCTGGCAGTGTACCAAACCGTTCGTCAAATACGGATTTGATGGTGATAGGTGGTCCGGCCGAAGCAGTCCGAATAGATGGACTGTTCAAGCAAGAGAGTTGTGTCCAGGACAGACTCTCCGGGGAGTTGTTTCCCCATCCCTCCTTATCAACTTCATGTAAATCCGATTTAATAGTGCTTAAGAATGCAGTGCATTCTTTATAATATGGCAATTATTTTTTTAATTATACCTGAGTATCTGGTATAGGAGGATTACATGGCAAAGGAAAAGTTCGAAAGAACTAAACCCCACATGAACGTAGGAACCATCGGTCACGTTGACCATGGTAAGACAACTCTTTCTGCTGCTATTACTCAGCACTGCGCCAAGAAGTTTGGTGACAAGGCTCTGAAGTATGATGAAATCGACAATGCACCAGAAGAGAAGGCTCGTGGTATTACTATCAATACCCGTCACCTGGAGTACCAGTCAGACAAGCGTCACTATGCTCACATTGACTGCCCCGGCCACGCAGACTATATCAAGAACATGATTACTGGTGCCGCTCAGATGGACGGTGCTATCCTCGTAGTGTCTGCACCTGACTCTGTTATGCCCCAGACAAAGGAACATATCTTGTTGGCCCGCCAGGTAGGTGTACCTGGAATCATCGTATTCTTGAACAAGGTTGACTTGGTTGACGATCCCGAGCTGCTGGAGTTGGTTGAAGAGGAAGTTAAAGATGTTCTTACTTCTTATGGATTCCCTGAGGATACTCCTATTATCAAGGGTTCCGCATTCCATGCCCTCAAGGATGATGCAACCGCTGAGGATACAAAGTGTATCGATGAGTTGCTGGAGGTTATGGACTCATACTTCCAGGATCCTGCCCGTGATTCAGATCTCCCCTTCCTGATGCCTGTTGAGGATGTGTTTACCATCTCTGGACGCGGTACTGTAGTGACAGGACGTATCGAGCGTGGTATCATCAAGTTGAACGAGGAAGTGGAGATTGTTGGTATCCGCCCCACCCAGAAGACTGTTATCACCGGTATCGAGATGTTCAACAAGCTGCTGGATCAGGGAGAGGCTGGAGACAACGTTGGTCTGCTGCTCCGCGGTATCGATAAGAAGTCCGTTGAGCGCGGTCAGGTTCTGGCCAAGCCTGGTTCAATCACTCCTCACACCAAGTTCGAGGGACAGATTTACGTTCTGTCAAAGGAAGAGGGTGGACGCCACAGTCCCTTCTTCTCCGGCTATCGCCCCCAGTTCTACTTCCGCACCACCGACATCACCGGTACCATCACTCTGCCCGAGGGCGTTGACATGGTTAAGCCCGGTGACAACACCAAGATCATCGGTGAGTTGATTCACCCCGTTGCTATGGACAAGGGTCTGAAGTTCGCTATCCGCGAGGGTGGACGCACAATTGCTTCTGGACAGGTAACAGAGGTTAAGGAATAATTTGATTGGTTGGAAGGCTGCCCGGACTAGTCTGGGTAGCCTCCATGTTTTCCAGGAGGAATAATGGCTATCGAAAAGATTCGTGTCAGACTGCGGGCATTCGATGTTGGTCTGATCGATCAGAGTGCAAAGGCCATCGTGCAGACAGTTCAGCAGGCAGGTGCAAAGGTTTCCGGACCCATCCCACTGCCTACGAGAATCAACAAGGTGACTGTGTTGCGGTCTCCTCACGTTAATAAGAAGTCACGTGAGCAGTTTGAGATGCGCACCCACAAGCGGCTTATTGATATTATCGAGCCATCAGCTGATGTAATGGATTCGCTGATGAAGCTTGAGCTGCCGGCTGGCGTTGATGTAGAAATTAAGCAGTAGGTCGTTGGCTTGCTGTTCGCAGTTGCTGTTTACAGCACTGCACTGGTACGGTTCCCCGGATCAGGGAATGGCGGCTGGGTAAGTTTATATGGGGAAGTTTTTTCCTCAAGTTAAGGAGAATATCAGAATGAAAGGTCTGATTGCAACAAAAGTGGGAATGACCCAGGTGTTCGACGAAAACGGCAACCTTACGCCGGTTACCGTGATCCGCGTTGACCCTAACGTGGTTGTGGCCCGCAAGACAAAGGAAGCTGCTGGCTACGATGCAGTTGTTCTTGGCCTTGGAGAGCTCAAGAGCAAGAACGTAACAAAGCCATACGCAGGTCAGTTTCCCGAGGGAATCACCCCCAAGCGGCATCTGAAGGAATTCCGTGATTTCGACACAGAGCCTGCTGTTGGTGATGAAATTGGTATCGAGCTTTTTGAAGGTACCAAATACGTAGACGTTACCGCTACCTCAAAGGGTAAGGGCTTTCAGGGTGTAATGAAGCGGTGGGGTTTCCATGGTGGACGTGCGACACACGGTTCTAAGTTCCACCGTGAGGCCGGTTCAACAGGAATGTGTACTTCACCCGGACGCAGCTTTAAGAACATAAAGATGCCCGGACACATGGGTAATGAGCGGGTGACTGTTCAGAACCTGAAGGTGGTGAAGGTTGATCCTGAATTGAAGGTTGTGATGGTTCGTGGGTCTGTGCCCGGGAATAAAGACTGTACGCTGATCATCAAGTCCGCGGTAAAGAAATAACGGCAGAGGAAGACGATGGAAAAGAAAGTCTATTCAGTCGATGGTAAAGAGCTTAGGACTATTACTCTTGATGATAAGGTGTTCGGCCTTCCGGTTAACGAAGACGTTATCTACTATGCCATCACTAACGAGTTAGCAAATAAGCGCGTCGGTACAGCTTGTACAAAGGATCGTTCTGAGGTGCATGGCAGCAATGCCAAGCCCTATAAGCAGAAGGGAACTGGTCGGGCCCGCCGCGGTGATAAGAAATCCCCTCTTGTACGGGGTGGTGGGGTGGTTTTCGGCCCCAAGCCAAGGGATTTCAGTTTCAGGCTGCCTAAGAAGGTGAAGCGCCTGGCAATGAAGTCAATTCTGAGCATGAAGGCTCAGAACGATACATTGACTGTAATCGAAGATTTTACTGTAGAAAGCGGAAAGACAAAGGATCTTGTGTCCATTCTGAAGAATTTTCCTGCTGAGGGTCGCGTAGTAATCGTTCTGAAGGACGATGACGCAAAGATCAAGCAGGCTGGACGCAACATTCCTACCGTATCCTTCCTGTCTTACAACAGGCTGCGTGCCCACGACCTCTTCTATGGAAGAAAGGTTATCATGCTGGAGTCTGCTGCCAAGAATCTTTCTGG
>CAMGSV010000005.1 GCA_946061495.1 uncultured Spirochaetales bacterium
GTGGTAGTTACCATCAAATATGTGTTGGGACAGGTAATCACGTTCTGTGTACCCCTGATCATTATCGGGTTTATTGCACCTTCTATTACAAAGTTAGGGAATCATGCTTCCCGTATGTTAGGCGTTGCGCTGGCGATTGCTTATCTTTCTTCTATTGGTGCAGCATTTATGTCTATGGGAGCCGGTTATGGAATCATTCCGCATCTGTCCATTCAGTCTGAGGTGGAAGGGCTGAAAGAACTTCCGGATGTTATTTTTAAACTGGATATTCCGCAGATTATGAGTGTTATGAGTGCACTGGTATTTTCTGTTATGATCGGTCTGGCCGCTACATGGACCAAAGCCAGAACTGTTACAGCCATTCTGGATGAATTCCAGAAAATCGTTCTGCAGATCGTAACAAAATTTATTATTCCGATCCTTCCGTTCTTTATCGCAGCTACGTTCTGCGGACTGGCATACGAAGGTACGATTACAAAACAGGTACCGGTCTTCCTGAAAGTCATTGTGATCGTAATGGCGGGACATTATATCTGGCTTACACTTCTTTATGTGCTGGCAGGTGCTTATTCCAGAAAGAATCCGCTGGAAGTACTGAAACATTATGGTCCTGCTTATCTGACAGCAGTAGGAACCATGTCCAGTGCAGCAACTCTGGCGGTTGCCCTGAATGGAGCAAGAAAATCAAAAGTTCTGAGAAAAGATATGGTGGACTTTGGTATTCCGCTGTTTGCCAATATTCATCTGTGCGGTTCTGTACTGACAGAGGTATTTTTTGTTATGACCGTATCACAGATTCTCTATGGACATATGCCATCCGTTGGTATGATGGTACTGTTCTGTCTGCTTCTTGGTGTCTTTGCAATCGGTGCACCGGGTGTGCCGGGAGGAACGGTTATGGCTTCTCTTGGTCTGATTACAGGTGTATTACTGTTTGATGAAACAGGAACTGCTCTGATGCTGACGATCTTTGCACTTCAGGACAGCTTTGGAACTGCATGTAATGTAACCGGTGACGGTGCACTTACCTTATTCCTTACAGGATATGCAGAGAAACATAAAATTACAGAACAGAATCTGACAAGTATTGATTTTTAAAGGATGATAAGGAGCAGATGGGAAAAGAAAAATCCTGTCTGTTCTTTTTTTGTGTCTTTATGAAAAAAACACTTGTATTTCCTGTAAGAATATGGTAAAGTAAATTCCGTTGTAGAACAACGACTCTGGAGAGTCTCAAGTAAGAGCGCCGAAGGTGTACGGCAGTTTACGGACTGTTAATCTCTCAGGCAAAAGGACAGAGTATACAAAGGATTATCTTGTATATGTTTTGTCGTACTCTTATGAGACTGTGGAGAAGGAGAATCCACAGTTTTTTTGTATTCACAGAAAAGAAAAAGAGAGGACGGAAAGAAAAAAATGTTACAATCAATCGACAAGTTTATCACCTGGTTTGACGGAGTAGTGTGGGGACTCCCCCTGATCATTCTCATTTTATGTACAGGTATTTATCTGACATTGAGTATGGGATTTCTGCAGGTACGTCATCTGGGAAAAGCTTTAAAATTCATGTTAAAAAATGAAGAAGGCGGAAAGGGCGAAGTCAGCAGTTTTGGTGCTCTTTGTACAGCCATGTCAGCAACCATCGGTACAGGAAATATCGTAGGTGTTGCAACTGCTCTGGCAGCAGGCGGCCCTGGAGCTCTCTTCTGGATGGTAGTCGCAGCATTCTTCGGAATGGCTACCAAATATGCAGAAGGTGTGCTGGCGATCAAATATCGTACCATTGACAAAGATGGTCATGTACTGGGCGGACCTTTCTATTATATTGAAAATGGTATGGGTGTCCAGTGGAAATGGCTGGCAAAGATTTTCGCATTCTTTGGTGCCGGTGTAGGTCTTTTGGGAATTGGTACCTTTACCCAGGTAAATGGGATCTCTTCTGCAGTATGTAATTTCTTTGATCCGGAAAAACTGCATACAGTATCACTTCTTGGAAGAGATTATTCCATTGCTACCGTTGTTGCAGGACTTTGTCTTACCGTATTTGTAGGACTGGTCGTAATCGGCGGTCTTAAGAGAATTGCAAAAGTTTCTGAAATCGTTGTACCGTTTATGGCAGTTTTGTATTTTGTATTTGCACTGATTATTATTGTGACACATATTACAGAACTTCCGGCTGCTGTTGTGACGATTGTAAAAAGTGCATTTACCGGAAGCGCACTGGCAGGCGGTGCTGCCGGTACGATGATCGTTGCAATGCAGAAAGGAATTGCCCGTGGTATTTTCTCAAATGAAGCAGGTCTTGGTAGCGCTCCGATTGCGGCAGCAGCAGCCCAGACACATTCTACAGTTCGTCAGGGCCTTGTCTCTATGACAGGAACTTTTATTGATACCATTATTATCTGTTCTATGACAGGACTTACGATTGTTATGACAGGTACCTGGAATACAGGACTGGAAGGTGTGGCTATTACAACTGCTGCATTCCAGAAAGGCCTTCCATTCCCTCCGGCAGTTGCTTCTCTGGTATTGATGGTATGTCTGGTATTCTTTGCGTTTACTACGATTCTTGGATGGAACTACTATGGAGAACGTTGCATTGAATATCTGTTCAACCGGAATCAGAAGGTAGTAAAAGGATATCGCTGGTTGTATATTCTGGCAATCTTTATCGGACCTTATATGACCGTACAGGCTGTATGGAACATTGCAGATATTTTTAACGCACTGATGGCGTTCCCGAACCTGATTGCACTGATTGTACTTAGTCGTGTGGTAGTTGCAGAGACAAAAGCATTTTTCGGCAAAGAGAAAAAAGAAGTGACAGCAAATAAAAGCTGCACAGAATAATTGAGTCTTTAGAAACGACACCCCGGTGGGGGATTTTCCGTAAAATCGAGTATGGAAAATCTCTCACCGGGATTTTTTTTGTAACATTTTTGGTAAGATTTGTTAAAGAAATTTAAGATGTAAATTGTTGCATATTGTTGAAAAAAAAGGTATCATTAGGCTGTATACGAAGTGTTTAGGCAGGGAAATGAGGGAATAAGAGTATGAGTGAACGTAGAAGAGAAGATTTGGATCGGGAACGAGCCAGAAGAGAAAGAATTCTTCGTATGAGAGAAGCGAAACGGCGTCAGCTGCGCAGAAGGAAGATGATGCGTTTAGGGGTGATGGCTTTTGTACTGGTTTTGGTCGTAGTACTGATTGGTAAGGGGATCGGTAAACTGTTTTCCGGAAAATCCGGTGGAAAGGCAGATGTTTCTGTAGAAGTACAGGCACAGGCATCCGAAGATACTTCAGCAGCAGGAAGACAGCCGGTGATGAGTGCGGCAGATCTGAATAAGATGAAATCAGCCGGAACGATTGGCTGGCAGCAGGATGAGACTGGATGGTGGTATCGGAATGCAGACGGCAGTTTTTATGAAAGCGGCTGGCAGGAAATTGATGGAAAAGAATATTATTTTGATGACAATGGATATATGGTAACCGGCTGGCAGGAGATCGATGGAAAAGACTGCTATTTTAATGAAGACGGGCAATATGAGGAAGCAGCACAAAGACCGATGGTTGCTCTGACCTTCGATGATGGTCCGGGGCAATATACGGAAGAGCTTCTGAATTGTCTGGTGGAAAATAATGCAAAGGCAACCTTTTTTATGCTGGGACAGAATGTGGAAGCTTATCCGGACGTTGTAAAGAAACTATCGGATGCAGGAATGGAATTAGGAAACCATTCGTATGACCATCCGAATCTTCCGTCTATAGGGGCGGAAGGAACCGTGGAGCAGCTCAATAAGACAGATGCAGCAATCAAGTCTGTGACAGGATCCGCAGCTACGGTAATGCGTCCGACAGGTGGTGCTTACAATGAAACCATACAGAGTGTGATCGAACATCCATTGATTTTATGGAGTGTAGACACAAGAGACTGGGCTACCAGGAGTGAAGATCAGACTTATCAGGTGACGGTAGATAATGCGCAGGATGGGTCCATTGTATTGATGCATGATATCCATGAGTGGTCCGTAAAAGCTGCAATACGTATCATTCCGGAACTGGTAGAGAAAGGTTATAAACTGGTAACAATCAGTGAGATGGCAAAGGCTAAGGGAATCGAACTGCAGAACGGACAGGCTTATTACTATATGGGTGAAGGACAGCAGCAGGTAGAATAATGATACATAAATATACGGAAATCCCCGGGGAATTTGATTCCCCGGGGATTTCTGTTATCGTTTGGAATGAGGTTTTATCCTTCGTAGTATGCTTTCAGATACATTTCTTTCATTTCAGACATAAGAGGATATCTTGGGTTTGCACCGGTACACTGGTCATTGAATGCGTTTTCTACCATTTCATCCAGAGTATCCAGGAAGGCTTTCTCATCGATACCATAATCCTTAATCGTTCTCTTAATACCAACTCTTTCTTTCAGATCTGCAATGGCTTTGATGAAGTTTTCAAATACTTCGTCATCATTCTTGCCGGTAATACCTACAAAACGAGCAACTTCACAGTATCTTTCTTTTGCATGTGGATATGGATACTGTGAGAAGGTACCCATTTTCACAGGAGCCGGATCTGCATTGTAACGCATAACGTGTTCAATCAGAAGAGCATTTGCAATACCGTGTGGCAGGTGATGATAAGCACCCAGTTTATGAGCCATGGAGTGACAGATTCCAAGGAATGCATTCGCAAATGCCATACCTGCTAAGGTAGAAGCATTACCCATTTTTTCTCTTGCAATCGGGTCAGCAGCACCTTTTTCATATGCTGTAGGTAGATAATCAAAGATAATCTTGGAAGCTTTCAGTGCAAGACCATCTGTGAAATCGGTTGCCATAATGGAAACATAAGCTTCCAGAGCATGAGTCAGAGCATCAATACCGGATGCACTGGTCAGACCCTTTGGCTGACTCATCATGAAGTCTGCATCAATGATTGCCATATTTGGAAGCAGTTCATAGTCTGCGATTGGCCATTTTGTTCCTGTTGTTGCATCTGTGATGATTGCAAACGGTGTTACTTCGGAGCCGGTACCGGAAGAAGTCGGGATGGAGACCATCATAGCTTTTTCGCCCATCTTCGGGAATACGTAAACTCGTTTACGGATATCCATGAAGTCCATAGCCAGATCTTCAAAGTTGCATTCCGGATGTTCATACATGAGCCACATGATTTTCGCACAGTCCATAGCAGAACCGCCGCCCAGAGCGATGATTACATCAGGACCGAATGCTTTCAGCTGTGCAAGACCTCTCTGTGCACACTGCAGTGTCGGGTCAGGAGTTACTTCAAAGAAGCATTCATATGGGATTCCCATTTCATCCAGTTTATCAGTAATTGGTTTTGTATGTCCGTTCTGATACAGGAAAGTATCGGTTACGAGGAACGCTTTCTTCTTGTTGTAGTAATTTTTCAGCTCATCCAGAGCTACAGGCAGACAGCCTTTTTTAAAGTAAACCTTTTCAGGTGTTCTAAACCACAGCATGTTCTCTCTCCTTTCAGCAACGGTCTTAATATTCAGAAGATGTTTCACGCCAACGTTTTCTGAAACAGAGTTGCCTCCGTAAGAACCGCATCCAAGAGTCAGAGAAGGAGCAAGTTTGAAGTTATAAAGGGTACATGTTTCATGTATGTTATAAATTATATTATAATAGTATGCTTATCATATATTCTTGTCAAGAAGGAAGAGAGTTGAAAATTGGGAAATAATTTCTCTGATTTCCATTTCTTTCCGTCGGCTCAATTGGACTTCATCGACAGGGTGATTTCTCACTGAGAAGGGGCTGGAAACTCAGTGAGAAAAAATTTTTTCTCACTGGAAAACCATTGGTTTCTCAGTGAGAAGCCGCCGCATTCTCAGTGAGAAATTGGTGTGGGCGGACAGTGGCACTGTTTGTGGGACTGGAACCGGGGGCGAGAAGCTAGGGAACAATGAGAAGCCACCCGCTCCAAGTTCCTCCACGCCTCACACCCTGCACCGCACCAGCATTCCCTGCGACAAGGGCAGGTGGGTGTAGATGAGGCAGGGGTGGCCGTGGCATACCCAGTCCATCAGTTCTCCGGTGGCCGGATTCACCAACTGGTAGTCGGCACCAGAGGCGGTGAGGGCGGCGGTATCCGGGGCGATGAACTGGAGCTCCGTGGCTGGAGCCGACGTGTTGCCGGACCGAGGGGCTGAAATCTTGTTCATGGAGTCGTAGACATAGAAGTGCCAGCCCTCTTTGTAGGTGACTACTGGCGGGCATTTTTCCGGATGGGCGGCATGGTCGGCCTCCCGTGCTGCCCGGGCGGCGGGGTGCAGGGCCTCCAGCTCCTGCTGGCGGGTGGCAAGGGTTTGGGTCGCCTGCGCCAGGACCTGCTCCGTGGAAACCTGGGTGCCCACGGCGGCGCAGAGGTCGTAGGGGCTGGTGGTGGCGCCGCTGGTGGTCTCGTTGGCATCGTCGGAACCATAGTAGAAGCCGGTGCCAAAGGCACGGTGGCTGGTGTTGTACAGCTCGTCCACAAAGGGGGCGGCCTCTTCCCGGCTGATTTTTCCCTCCAGGGCATCAATGGCCTTGCGGTAGGCACGGGTCACCAGGGCCACGTAGTAGACGCTTTTCATGCGGCCCTCCACCTTGAGGGAGTCAACGCCGGCAGCCTTCATGTCGGCCAGGTGGTCGATCATGCACAGGTCCTTGGAGGAGAGGATGGCGGTGAAGTCCTCCCCCTCAAAGATGGGGAAATACTCGCCGGGCCGCTTCTTTTCCTCCAGCACCAGGGTTCCGGACTGGGCCAGCTCCTTGTCCACTAGGGGGCCGCCCAGAAAATTGACGGCCGCCTCCTGCTGTGGCATTTTTTTTGGTGAGCGGAGAAGGCTGCCTTGGGGCTGGCTGGCGAGCAGGTTGTAGTCCCAGCGGCAGGAGTGGGAGCAGGCCCCGCCGTTGGCGCTGCGGCCCGTCAGGTAGGAGCTCAAAAGGCAGCGGCCGGAGTAGGCGATGCACATGGCACCGTGGCCAAAGGCCTCCAGCTCCATCTCCGGCACGGCATCCTTGATTTCACGAATCTCCTCCAGGGATGCCTCCCGCCCCAGCACCACCCGCTTGAAACCCAGCTGGCGGTAGAGCTTCACCGCCTCCCGGTTGATGCAGTTTGCCTGGGTGCTCAGGTGGAGCGCCGCCTGGGGAAAGTGCTTCTGGATGAGGTTCACCATGCCGATGTCCTGGATGATGAAGGAGTCGATGGGATAGCAGCGGAAGTAGTCCAGCTCGCTGAGGAACTTGTCGATGTCCCGGTTGTGGAAGGTGATGTTCAGGGCGCAGAAGAGCTTCTTGTCAGGATGCTGCTCCTTCAGCCTGATGATGCGCTCATACTCCTGCTGGTGGAAGTTGTCCGCCTTTACCCGCAGGGAAAAATTCTTCAGGCCGATGTAGGCGGCATCCGCCCCGTAGGTGTAGGCGTAGTAGAGCTTGTCGTAGTTACCGGCTGGTGCCACTAGTTCCATTATTCTGTTTCCTCTGTCTTGTTGAAGTTTTGGATGTAGGAGCCCACCCGCTGGACGGCAAGATGCGCCTGGGGCAGATACTCATGGGCCATCTGGAACATGAACATCATGCCTGGCCATATGTCCAGGATGCAGTCGATTCCCTGTTCCGCTAGTTTTTTTTGGAAAGATTGAAGTCCTGTGGTTGTTGGCTCATCCCCGCCACATTGAATGTACAGGGGTGGAAATTGAGCCAGCTGGTCAGCGGCGATGTGCAGCGGCGAGATGAGGGGATTCGCAAGGTTTTCCTCGCTGGTGTAGAAGTGGCCGCAGGTGGTGATAAAATCCGCCGTAACAAGGCCGTCGGTTGCCTTCTTGTCCGCCAGAAACGGGGACTGGGGGTCAAAGTCCATCCAGGGAGAGAGCAGTACCACGTTGCGGATTGCCTGCCGTAGCTCTTCCTTGAGGGTTTGAACCAGTGCGAGAACAATTGATGCTCCAGCTCCATCTGCTGCCAGGATGATGTGTGGCTCGCGATCGTCTTGAAGCAGGAGCTTCTCGTAGGTTTTCCTGAATACAATCTGGATGTCCTCCAATGCGGCAGGATACGGATAGTCCGGGGCAAGCCGATACTCTGGAAGGATCACTTGGGTGGAGCATTCAGATGCCAGGGAAGCGCAAAAACTACGCCATGAGGCCCTGGAGCCAGCTATGAAGCTTCCTCCGTGAACATAAATGATTATTCTTTTTGAGGCCATGACTTCTGGAGAAATGACGTCACAGAGGATGCCATCTATTTTTTTTTCCCTGCAGTCAACCCGGGCAGGAAGATGATACGAGATAAACGTTTGTTCGATTTTATCTATTAAAGACGCTGGTTCCTGCTTTGGGGATAAAATAAAGGCCTTGAGTTTTTTTAGTGCTCGTCGCTTGTCTGCTTTCCCTGCTCCACCACCGCTTTCTTCACTATAGGGAGAGAATCTCATAGGGAATAGTATAGCAAATTTAGAGAGAATGTGCTACACTGCAGTAACTATGCCCATAAAGATACAGTCTGACCTGCCGGCCTGCTCTGTGCTGGAACAGGAAAACATCTTTGTTATGACTGAGCAGCGAGCCTCCCATCAGGATATCCGCCCTCTCAAGATTGCCATCGTTAATCTCATGCCCACGAAAATTGCCACGGAAACCCAGCTGCTGCGTCTTTTGGGCAACACTCCGTTGCAGGTGGAGATTTCTTTGGTGCACATGGAGGCTCACGTTGCCAGGAATACCGGCAGCGACCATCTGGAGCGGTTCTACATTCCCTCTAAGGATGTTTTGAAGTCTCAGTATGACGGCATGATTATTACTGGTGCCCCGGTGGAGAAGATTCCCTTTGAGCAGGTGGATTATTGGAGCGAGCTCTGCGATATCATGGATTTTGCTAAGGAGAATGTTTTCAGCACCCTCTATATCTGTTGGGGTGCACAGGCGGGCTTATACCATCATTATGGAGTAAACAAGCTGCCCCTTGAAAAAAAGCTTTTCGGTATTTTTCCCCATCGTAGGACGACACCGGCGGAACCCTTGCTGCGGGGCTTTGACGATGTGTTTCCCGTGCCCCAGTCCCGTCATACTACCGTACGGCGAGAGGACGTGATGGCCCAGCAACAGCTGGACATTCTGGCGGAGTCGGAGGAGGCTGGCGTGCTGCTGGTGAAGTCAAAGTCCAACCGTGAGATTTTTATGACAGGCCACCTGGAGTACGACACCATCACCTTGGCCCAGGAATATTTTCGGGATGTGGATAAGGGGCTTCCCATCCAGCTCCCCTCCAACTATTTCCCTGGCAACGACAGTTCCCAGCCTCCCGTTTCCACCTGGCGCAGCACCGCCCATCTGTTCTACTCCAACTGGCTGAACTACTACGTCTACCAGGAGACGCCCTTCAACCTCACCGACATCCACTGAGTCTCCTCATCAATGGCAGTGGATCCATGTCAACTCGTGCTTGTTGTAGTGGAGGTGGAGGACTGTGCTGTTGGGTATTGATGCGAATTCATTCACCAATGCCCAGTCAATCCTTCCCTGCATTTTTATGGTGCATATCATGTTGGGACACAGTCCGCTTTCCAGCCAGCGGTGAGTCCACTCCAGCAGACGGCTGGGATAGCAAATTACATCAGAAAAAATCCAGTCAAAGGCCCCCAGCTCTTCTGGCGGCAGGGTGAAGGCGTCGTGTTTTTGGAAATTCACCAAGGGGTGTTCCATCAATTGCGGGGCCAAAGGACTTCTGTCCACCGACAAAACTTGGCATCCCAGCTGTACCAGCACCCAGGTCCAGCCACCGGGACAGGCTCCAGCATCGAGGCACCGCTGGCCATCCTGGGGCATCTGCTGGAAGAGCGCCTGGCAGTGGGTCAGGGCCTCTTGGAGCTTCAGATAGGCCCTGCTGGGGGGATGCTCGTGGTCCTCCTGAAGGTGGACGAGGCCAGCAGGAAAGGGGCTGGTGGTACTGCCTGAGGCAATGAGGGTGTTCTGGTCGGTGAGGCTGTAGAGTCCGGCTATGGAGGTGGGGATCTTGCAGGGGAACTGGCGTGGCTTCAGGTTCATGTAGGGCAGCTTTTCTTGGATGAGCTGCCCCCGCCGGAAGGATGTGGTGAGATAGGGCGCCCAGCTCCGCTGGATGGCTTTGAGTGCGGAAGCTGCCTCCCCGATGGAGGTGAAGCTGATTTCCACCGGATCTTGCAAGACGGTGCTGCACCAGTAGGGGGCAAGCTGGGGATGAGGACCCTGGAGCGGCTCCGGCAAGCTCTCCGGCGGGAAGATGAAAAGCTCTTGGTGACGGCGTGCTCCAGCAATAGATTGGGAAGAAATGCCGAATCGTTCCTGTAGCTCCGACAGGAGGAAATCCGCTTGGTCTGGGAATGCTAGGTATCCGATGCTACCCTGAGGAAATGGTGTTGTACTTGCCATAATGTGCCATACTATATTACTGAAGTTTAGGGTACTATAAATTGATTGAAGTCTAAAGTCAAGGTGATGATGATTCTGGAGATTTAGAATCCTATTGACAGGAAGTAGGAGTTCTGTTAGAGTGTGAAAACCAAATCGATTGAAACCATCTTTTTCTGATTCATTAATCAAATCATACATACACGGAGAGTTTTTAATGGCACCGATTCAAAGGCGGCGTTTTGTAGACACGTCAGAAAATCAGCCTCAGGATGACCAGCCTGAGCTGGGATTGGAGAATGCTACGGCCGAATCCACACCATCAAAAGAAATTGAAGCAACCGAAACAAAGTCAGAGGGTCTCGAGCCTTCCATGTCAGAAAACAGCCAGTCAATGTCAGAAAGCCCTGCCACAGAAAATACACCAGAATCATCCACCACTTCAAAGGAGCGGGTTTTTGTCCGTCGTCCAGTGAGACGAACTGCTCCGAAATTCAACGGAGATGGGGAGCATCCTCCTCGAGGTGGAAGGAGTTATGGGGACTCTGACCACTACAATCGTGGTCGTGCTTCTTCGGGAGAAGGGGAGTATACCCCTCGTGGCCGAGGTCGCAACAACAATTTCAGGCCCTCCTATGGTCGTGGGGCCTCCGCTGGTGGGTACGAACGGAACCTCCAGATGCATGCGGATCTGGAGGCCGCCCAGGCCGCTGCCATGGCAGAGGATCCCAATGCCGAGTCAAAGCCTCGGCTTTCCATCAATGATCTTACTAGCATGAGCATGCCGGGACTTCGTGACCTGGCCAACCAGTACGGCCTTTCCAACGATGACCTGGCTCCTATGAAGAAGCAGGAACTGATCTTTGTGATTCTGAAGGCGCATACGGAGCATGGCGGCATCATCTTTGCCAGCGGCTCCTTGGAAATTCTGCCCGATGGGTACGGATTCCTCCGTTCCCCCCAGAACAGTTATATGCCTGGTCCCGATGACATCTACATCTCTCCCAGCCAGATTCGGCTGTTCAATTTGAAGACGGGAGACACCATTTCCGGTCAGATTCGTTCTCCCAAGGAGGGCGAGCGGTTCTTCGCGCTGCTGAGAATCGAGACCATCAACTTTGACGAGACTAGGGTTGCCCAGACCCGCATTCCCTTTGAGAATCTGACCCCCTTGTATCCCAACGAAAAGTTGCATCTGGAGACCATCACCGACGAAATTTCCACGAGGATTATGGATCTGTTCAGCCCTATTGGAAAGGGCCAGCGTTCCTTGATTGTGGCGCCGCCCAAGGCCGGTAAAACCATCCTGATGCAGAAGATTGCCAATGCCATTACCACCAACCATCCTGAGGTATACCTCATCGTGCTGCTGATTGACGAGCGTCCTGAGGAGGTTACGGAGATGGAGCGTTCCATCAAGGCTGAGGTGATTTCCTCCACCTTTGACGAGCAGGCTACCCGCCATGTACAGGTGGCGGAGATGGTGCTGGAAAAGGCAAAGCGCCTGGTGGAGCACAAGCGTGATGTGGTCATCTTCTTGGACTCCATCACCCGCCTTGCCCGTGCCTACAACCAGACGGTGCCCACCTCCGGAAAGGTTCTTTCTGGTGGTGTGGACTCCAACGCTCTCCACAAGCCCAAGCGGTTCTTCGGTGCTGCCCGCAACGTGGAGGAGGGGGGAAGCCTCACCATCATCTCCACTGCCCTGATCGAGACAGGAAGCCGCATGGACGAGGTTATCTTTGAGGAGTTCAAGGGAACCGGCAACATGGAGATCAACCTGGACCGCAAGATGGCGGACCGCCGTCTCTTTCCTGCTATCAACATCAAGAAGTCCGGCACCCGCAAGGAGGAGCTGCTGCTGACAGAAGAGGAGTTGCAGAAGGTGTGGGTCTTGAGAAAGGTTATCAGTCCTATGGATGATGGAGAAATCATGGAGCTCCTGCTTGACAAAATGAAGAAAACCAAGAATAATGAAGCGTTCCTCAAGTCTATGAACAGTATGGGCAACGACTGACAGAACGCACATTTTGAAACTATTCGCCATGTGGGTGCAGAAGATTCCGAATCCCTGCATCAGGGCATGGCGATTGTAATATGGAGGATATGATGAAAGAGGGAATTCACCCCAACTACGAGTTGACAAAGATTACCTGTGCTTGTGGTAATGTAATTGAGACACGTTCAACCGTTAAGAACATTAACGTTGAAATCTGCTCTGCTTGCCACCCCTTCTTCACCGGTAAGCAGAAGCTGGTTGACACCGCTGGTCGTATTGAGCGGTTCAACAAGCGTTTCAAGATCAACCAGAACTAAGCGTAGGGCCGGACATGGAGTCCGGTCTTTTTCTTTTTTAATCGATATGAAAAATAGCCTTATTTCCGGCAGCCATTGCCGACTGTATAGTGATTCTCTCTTGTGGCTTTCAGTGCTTCATGAATTAAAAAGAGCCTCCCGGAGAATGTAAACCGGGAGGCTCTGTCTTACAGGTTGTAAGTCTTATCTTATTTCTTGAGATTTGCCTCAAGCTTGTCCAGCTCGGTGGCCAGCTCCTTGGGGAGGTGGGAACCGAACTTGGGATAGTGGTTGGTGCGGAGGTCGGCGATTTCCTTGAGCCAGCCCTCCTTGTCTACGGAGGTGATGGCAGGAACATTCTCCTTGTAGACCTCGTCCAGACCGTCCAAGTTCAGTGCGCCCTCCTTGGGCATGAATCCGATGGCTGTGTCCACGTAGTTGTCCTTGCCGTCGCAGCGGTCGAAGATCCAGGCCAGGACACGGCTGTTGTCTCCGTAGCCGGGCCACATGAAACCGCCGGGCAGCTTGTCGTTGGCCTCGTCCTTGCGGAACCAGTTGACGTAGAAAATCTTTGGCAGCTTGTCGGCATCGGCCTTCTTTCCGATGTTGATCCAGTGCTGGAAGTAGTCTCCCATGTTGTAGCCACAGAAGGGCAGCATGGCGAAGGGGTCACGGCGAACCTGTCCCACCTGGTCGGAGATGACGGCGGCGGTGACCTCTGATCCAACGATGGACCCCAGGAACACACCATGGTTCCAGTCACGGCTCTGGTGAACCAGAGGAACGGTGGTGGCGCGGCGTCCGCCAAAGAGGAAGGCACTGATGGGCACGCCCTTGGGATCCTCCCATTCGGGGGCGATGCAGGGGCACTGGCTGGCAGGTGCGGTGAAGCGAGCGTTGGGGTGGGCGATTTCCTCTCCCTTGGGGCTCTTGTCCTTTTCGGGAGCGCTCTTCTTGTTGCCGTGCCAATCCACCAGCTCACCCTTGGCAGGATACCCGATTCCCTCCCACCAGATGTCTCCGTCCTCGGTGAGGCCGCAGTTGGTGAAGATGGTGTTCTCCTTGATGGACTCCATGGCGTTCTTGTTGGAACTGTCGCTGGTTCCCGGAGCCACGCCGAAGAATCCGTTTTCGGGGTTGATGGCATAGAGCCGACCGTCCTCGCCGAACTTCATCCAGGCAATGTCGTCGCCGATGGTCTCAACCTTCCATCCGGGGATGGTGGGGATGAGCATGGCCAGGTTTGTCTTTCCACAGGCTGAGGGGAAGGCTCCCGTCACGTACTTCACCTTTCCCTCGGGGTTGGTGAGCTTCAGAATCAGCATGTGCTCTGCCAGCCAGCCTTCGTCTCGAGCCAAAACGGATGCGATGCGCAGGGCGAAGCACTTCTTCCCCAGCAGTGCGTTTCCGCCGTAGCCTGAGCCGTAGGACCAGATGGTGCGCTCCTCGGGGAAGTGGGAGATGTACTTGTGGTCCATGTCTGCGCAGGGCCACTCACCGTTGTCGCTTTCTCCGGCAGCCAGGGGCTTTCCCACTGAATGGAGACAGGGAACGAATTCCCCGTCGGTGCCCAGCACGTCGAGCACCTTTGTTCCCACACGGGTCATGATGTCCATGTTGCAGACAACGTAGGCGGAGTCAGTGATCTCAATACCGTTCTTGGCAATGTTGGAGCCAACAGGACCCATGGAGAAGGGGATGACGTACATGGTGCGTCCCTTCATGCAGCCAGTGTAGAGGCCAGTCATGGTGGCCTTCAGCTCCTTGGGGTCAATCCAGTGGTTTGTGGGGCCTGCATCCTCTTCCTTGACGCTGGCAATATAGGTACGGCCTTCAACACGGGCAACGTCTGAGGGCTGTGATCGGAACAGCACGCTGTTGGACCGCTTCTTCAGAGGTGTTCCCAGCCCAGACTTGATCATGTCCTGCATGAGCCGATCATACTCTTCCTTTGAACCGTCACAAACATATACATCATCGGGCTGGCACATCTTTGCGACTTCTTCAACCCAAGCCTTGATCTTGGGGTGCTTGATGTCATTGATTGTCATAAAACCTCCTATAATTTAGGCAAGCCACTGCATCTCCTTGTCTTGCCCCGAGCAAAACTGCTCTTGTATTCTAGAAAAATATATCCCTTTTCATGGTTTTATTCAACCAGAAAAGGGGCTGAAGATGATGTTAAGAGAAAAAGATATCGAAATAATAAAACCGTCCTTCGGTGGACACCCTGATTGGTGTCGTACCGACAGGATGGCTTGTGGAGCCTGCTTGTATAGCCAGAAATCGGTGTTAGACGGCGATGCTGAAGATGGCTCCTGTCTGGGCAGGTATTGTGGGCACTGCAAAGATGGTGGATTCAGCGGCAGACACCGCCAGCTGCACTTGGTCGGAAAAATTCTTGATGAGGGCATCAATCTGTTTTTCATCTACGGTGGCATCCACTGCGTCTGGCGTGGAATTCTGCTTTGCGGAGGTCAGGCGATCGATGAGGGTGTTGAGAATCTGTATCTTGGTGATATTGATGCCCCGCTGGTCCTTTTGGGCAGCCACACCGGAAATGTGCTCCAGCTGTGAATAGATTACAAGATTCGGTTGAACAGGAACTCGTACCTTTCCCGAACTTCCGGCGATAGAAGAGGAATATGAAAAGATATTGACGTTGCTTATGTTGGATACCATATCGTCCCCCTAAATTCAATATCGGAGTTTAAAAAAACTAGTTTAGTGAAATGTAGGAATTTAGGGGAACTATGGGAAACACTTAGTGGTGTTGCCTGAACCAGTCGGCTATCCGTTGTTCCAGGGGGGTGACGGACTGGATATCCTGGCTTAGGGCCACCTCCGAGAGCCAGGGAATGATGACTCTGGTCTTGAGGCTCTCCCACCGGGGCAGCAGGGCAGGGGGGGCGGTGATGTATTGTGCTGCAGGTACATTGTCCAGCAGGGTTTTGTAGTAGGTGGGGAATATCCGCTCCGTCACGTTTTGTATGGCGGAGAAGCCTCCAGCAATGCCGAAGCTGGTGATGCTCAGGTTCATTATGGTGGAACGTTCCATCATCTGGTGCTGGCTCTCTTCCTTCATGAACCAGGTGACGAAGGATTCTGCTCCAGCAGTGTTCCGGGAGTTCTTGTGGATTCCCATGAACACCATGTCGTCCTCCACGGGAATCCTGTTGTCCTCATGGAGCCAGCGGAAACTGATTTCCTGCAGGAGGTTCTGTGGAGTGGCAAAGAGCTGGGAACTGGAGATGAAGGCAAAGAGGCAGGAGTCGGACAGAATCTGCCGTGTCTCCGGTGTGTACAGATATTTGAAGGCAAAGTCCTGTTCCTCTTGGACGGAATCGTTCACCGTCTCTGTCCAGTAGTGGATGTAATCCACTGCCAGCTCCAGCTTCTCCTGACTCCACGCCAGTGATTCCTTGTCACCACGGAAGTTGCCTCCCTTCAGCTGAACGAGGGTATACAGGAAGTCTGGGCTCCAGCTGGGGGCGAAGCCCATATTGGTGTGGACATTGGACTTGTTCTTCTTGTTGAATGTACCAGCCACATCGCGAATCTGGTCTGCGGAGAGCAGGTGGTCCTCCGTCACCAGGCGGCTGTTTTTGGTGGCAAAAATGATGGCCGGCAGGTTGAAGCTGACGGGCAACAGGTACTGCCGGTTCTGGACGGAGCCGTATGCCAGAAGCTGGGGATAATAAATTGACTGGTTAATCAGCTGGTTGGAGAAAAGGGAGTCCAGGGGGCGAAACTGTTTGATGGTGGTGTCGTTCCGTAGCCAGGAGCCCACCACCACATCAGGGGGCAGCTCGTCACGGGCAGGCGGAAGGGACTCCACGGGAGAATCCTTGTACACAACCACCACCTTGATGGCATCCTGGGAGGCATTGAATAATTCGGCGTAGGAAGCGAATTCCTGCCGGTTCGTCCAGATGATTACCGGTTCACGGATATCACCGGAGCAGGACAGGAAAAGAAGCGGGAAAAGTGCCAGTGGGACACTTTTCCCCACTATTTTTTTAAGACTGCCGAGCCAGTTCATCAGCTGTGTTGTAAATGGCTTCATAGATCTCATCAATGAGTTCCACGTCGATGCTGGAGAAGGCCACCCGCAGTGTCTTTTCATCGATGGCTACGGTACCGATTCCCTTCTCCTTCAGCAGGTGCTGGCGGAGCGCTTCGGCATCAACCCCAGCGCAATGGAGGCTCATGAAATAGCCTGAGTTGAAGGGCATGGGCTGGAGCACCTTGTGGTGGCGCTTTGTTTCCAGGAAGGCCCGGACCTTGTGGTACCGCTCCTCCAGCATGTCCCGGTAGGCCTTCTTCTCGGCCTCCAGGCTGGGTTCCTTGAAGGCCCGCATCAAAATGGACTGGGGGATGGTGGAGCTGCAGGACACGGAGGAACGGATGTCCCCCATCAGCTTTTTCACCAGTGCATCGTAGTGCTGGTCGGTGAGGCCCTTTCCTGCGAAGGTGACGAAGCCACAGCGGAAGCCCCAGACAAAGTCCTCCTTGGTGGGGCCGTCAATCTTTGCAGCAAAGATATTTTCGTGGATGTCAGCTAGATAGGCGAACAGGGACTCCCGCTCGATGTTCTCCTCGTAGTCCAGGCCGAAGTAGGCGTCGTCGCACCACACCATAATCTTGCAGCCGGTGTCGGCAACGTCCTTGATGGCCTGGCAGATGGCTGTGGCCTCTTCCCGTGTGGGGGAGTAGCCTGAGGGATTCTGGGGGAAATTCAGCAGAAGGCAGATTCTGCCGTCTGTGGCGTGCTCCTCCAATGCCTTCTTCAGGTTGGGGACACTGAAACCATGGTCAAGCCCCATGCCGGTAAACAAATTGAACTGCTTGTAACGGGCTTGCCGCCGCTGGGTCATGAGGGTGTAGTTGTCCCAGGAGGGGTCTCCTGCCAACAGCACCTCGTCACGGTCCACAAAGAGGTCGCACAAGTAGGACAGTCCGGCGGTGAGGCCGGGAACCAGCACCGGCAGGGAAAAATTCTTTCCCCGGAGGGATGGATTCTTCTCCAGCAGCTTTTCCCTCCACAGGGAACGCAGGTCGGGATTGCCTGCGGTGGGGGCGTAGGCCACCAGCTCCTGGGGGGTAAGGTTCGGGGTCTGTTTCTGGATGCAGGGCAACACAACTGGTTTGCCCTCGTGGACAGTCATGCCGATGGTGGCATTGGCAACCTTTCCCAACTGTTTTGCCTCGTTGCTCTGGGCGATGATGCCCTTGGGAAAGTACATCCGGCGACCGAAGTCGGACAACAGCTGTCCTGGAGTGGTGCCCTCCAGAACCTGGTTTAATTCTTGTGCTAAACAGTGTAACATGGTAGAGTATATTATCCTGAAAGCTTGATTTTGTGTCAATGCTGGCCAAAGGTAAACCGTTTTTGCGGAGGGGGTTGCACCGAGTGCCAGGATTTGGGAATTTTATTGTAAATAATAAGGATTTTTATTATGTCACAAGAAAATACTGTATCACCAGAGTTCCAGAAGGTTATGGGCTTGCTGAATGCCTGCAAGGAAGAGGTGGCCAAACGTGTAGTGGGACAGAAGGAAGTGGTGGAGGGAATCCTGGTGTCCATGATGGTGGGCGGCCATGTGCTGCTGGAGGGTGTGCCGGGCTTGGCGAAGACACTGCTGGTGAAGACCATCAGTGACATCAGCGGGTTGAGTTTCAAACGCATCCAGTTTACCCCCGACCTGCTGCCGGCAGACATCACCGGTACCCTCATCTACCAGCAGGGAACTGGCGGCTTTTCCGTACGGAAGGGACCGGTTTTTGCCAACCTCGTGCTGGCGGACGAGGTGAACCGGGCGCCGGCTAAGGTGCAGTCTGCCCTGCTGGAGGCCATGGCTGAGGGACAGGTGACCATTGGCGAGGAGACCTATCGGCTGCCCGCGCCTTTCTTTGTGCTGGCCACCCAGAATCCCATCGAGCAGGAGGGAACCTACAGTCTGCCTGAGGCGGAGCTGGACCGATTTTTGATGAAGCTTCAGGTGGCCTATCCCTCCATCCAGGAGGAGATCCGCATTATCAGGGGGAGTGGAAACCAGTCTGAAATTCCGGTAAGCCAACTGCTGACGGCGGATCGGCTGGCCTATTGCCGGCAGCTCCTGGAGCGAGTGGCCTGTGACGAGAAGATTGTGGAGTACATCGTGTCCATTGTGGCGGCCACTCGTCCCCCTGAGGCTGGCGTAGGAAAGGCGGCGGCGGGACGGAATGGAGCTCGGGGTGGCAAGGAGGAGGCCCTCCACAAGTACATCTCCTTCGGTGCCTCGCCTCGAGCCGGCATTGCCCTCTACCAGTGTGCCAAGGCGGTTGCCCTGCTGGCAGGACGGGATTTTGTGTTGCCGGAGGATGTGAAGTCCATGGCACGGCAGGTGCTGCGTCATCGGCTGGTGCTGTCCTATGAGGCAGCCGCCGAGGGGGTCACCACCGACGAGCTGATTGCCAGGATCCTAGCATTGCTCCCTGTGCCGTGAGGTGCACGTCATGAGAAAGAATAGTGTGGAGGAGGCAGGCTTCGGTTCACGTCCCTTGTACGGCCCCTCCCTGGTGAAACGGGCCTCCAGCCTTCAGCTTTCCACCAGAGCCCTGTCAGAAAGCCTGCGGTCAGGTTCCTTCCGCTCCATGTACAAGGGGCGGGGGATTGAATTCAGCGGGGTGCGTGAATATTTTCCCGGAGATGATGTTCGTTCTATTGATTGGAACGTTACCGCCCGCATGGGCCGCCCCTTTGTGAAGCAGTTTGAGGAGGATCGGGAGCTGGTGCTCTTCCTGGTGGTGGACGCCTCCCTGTCCATGGCCACTGGCGGGGGCAAGAAGGGGCGGAGCCGTCTGTATGCAGGCTGTGAGGTGGCAGCCCTGATGGCCCTGGCGGCTGCCAAGGGGGGTGGTTCCGTGGGCGGTGTCATTTTTGATGGAAATATCTTGTATTCTCATCGGCCTCAGGCTGGCCGGAACCAGGCACTGTCCTTCTTGAACCAGCTGGAAAATGTGTTGGTTTCCGGGGATGGGGAACAGAGGGCTGGTCAGCGGGAAAACCAGCTGGCGGCGGCTTCCATTGGCTCCAGCATGGACAAGGCATTGCGGGGCGCCGCCTCCCTGCTGAAAAAGCGTGCGCTGGTGCTGGTGGTGTCGGACTTTCGTACCGCAGGCTATCAGCGTGACTTGGCCATACTCAGCTCCCGCCACGATGTGGTGGCTATCCGAATTTCTGACCCGGTGGACTCCCAGCTGGAGGGAATGGGAAGCCTTCCTTTTTCGGACCCGGAGTCTGGGGACCGTTGTATCCTGCCCACCTCCAGCTCCTCCTTCCAGCGGGCCTGGCGGGAGGCCAACCGTAATCGGGTGGAACGGTGGCAGGACCAGTGCTACCGGCGTGGTGCCTGGCCCTTAGTGGTGTCTACTCAGGATGATGTGGCCGCTGTGCTCCAACGATTCTTTTCCGTGAGGGAAGCATGAGCCGACAAACTCATTCCGTCAAATGGATTCTATTAGTAGTGTTTCTTTCCATCTCTCTGCCTTGGGACTTGTGGTGTCAGGAGCGGGTGCTTTCTCCTGTGGAATGGACCGTGCTGCCCAAGGATGTGTATGTGGGAGATCAGGTGGAGCTGCGGTGTGTCGTCGCTCCTGGCTTTGAGCTTTTGCCGGGGGATGTGGACTTTGTCACCAGAAGCTTTTTGGCGGATGAAATTTGGGGAGCCCAGGATGTGGGTTCCCGCCAGCAGCTGACTGCCCGTCAGGAGGAATTTCCCCTCACCGTTCACCGCGTCTCCCTCCAGCGGGTTGATCAGGGCTATTCCGTCAGCCTGCTGCTGACGCCCTGGCAGCCCGGTGAGATTGAGCCGGGATATCTTGAGGTTACCACTTTGCCGGAGGTTCGTGGCTTTTTGGAAAAGATACGGGGGCCGGTGCTGGTGCAGCTGCCCAAGATACCTATTGCTTCGCTGGCAGATAAGACGGATGCTCGGCAGCTGCGTCCGGTGGCTCCTCCGGTGCTGGTGCCTGGCTCCATTTACGTGGTGTATGGTCTGGCGGTGGTGGCGCTGGTGCTGCTGATTGGCCTGGTAGTGCTGCTGGCTCGGTTCCAGCAGGTGCGGCTTTTTTTCAAGGGCTTGGCCTCCCGCATCAGGTTGTCCCGCAACTACCGGATTGCAGTCCGCCAGCTGAAAGGGCTTCGGGGGCAGCAGCTGGATTATCGGGAGCTGGCTGCTCGGCTTGCATTCATTGCCAGGACATACCTTGAGGGACGGTTTGCCCGACCCTTTACCGCCGCCGCCACTTCGGAAATCATGTTCCTGCTGGATGAGATTTTTGTCGGTATGCTTTCGGAACAGCAGCTGGCGGTGGTGGAGCGCCTGGTGGTGGTGCTGCGTCGCTGCGACTATCTTCGGTATGCACCGGCTGCCCAGCTGATGGATGGGGAGCAGGAGGACCTCCTCCAGTCCCTAGAGGATTGCATTGGATGTATGGAGGGGAAGCAATGATGAATCTGTCTCGTTGGTGGAGGTGGACCTGATGCCTATATTCCAGTCTCCCTGGGCCTTTCTGCTGGTGGTGCTGATTCCTGCACTCATTATCCTGCGCAAGCTGGGCATCTTTTCGGCCCCCACCTTTCCCTTGGTCTTGCGGGATTGGAAGGGTGATGGCTTTCAGTGGAAGGCTCCTGTCCGGCGATTTGCCACCCTGCTCTCCAGCCTCTTGTTCACGGTGGGCTTCCTGTGTCTGGTGACAAGCCTTGCAGAACCAGTGCGGCTCCAGCAGGAAAAAATCTACACCTCCCGCGGCACTGACATTGTGTTTGTGCTGGATACGAGTCCCTCCATGATGGCCCGGGACATTGCAGGAATGAGCCGCCTGGATGCTGCCCGTCAGGCCATCTCGCTGCTGGTTCCCCAGACGGAGGGAACAGGCTTCGGTCTGGTGGCCATGGCCTCCGAGGCGGCCTTGGTGGTTCCTCCCACAGTGGACAGAGCGGCTTTTTTTACCCGCCTGGAGTCCCTGGAAAGCGGCAGCCTGGGGGACGGTACCGCCTTGGGAGCGGGACTCAGCACTGCCGTCTACCATCTGGCAGGAGCTGCTGCTCCCAAGAAATGCATCGTGCTCATTACCGACGGCGAGAACAATAGCGGGGCAATCCACCCGGAGACCGCCGCCCGTCTGGCCAAGGAGCATGGCATCACCCTGTACGTGCTGGGACTTGGTACCCGTGGATCGGTTCCCCTGGAATATGTGGATCCTGCCACTGGCAAGGTCTACTCCGGCTACCTGGACTCCCAGTTTGACTCGGCTCCCTTGGAGCGGATGGCTGCCATTGGTGGTGGCCGCTACTTTGGGGTAGAGTCCAGCGGTGCTTTGTCGGAGGCCCTGTCCACTGTGGAAAGTCGGGAGCAGACGGTAATGAGCTTTTACCTCAAAACCAGGGTTGAGTCCCTGTACCATATTTTCCTTCTGGCTGGCGGCTTTTCCTTTGCCCTGGCATGGGTAATCCGCCGCTGGTATCTGGGGGTATTCCTATGATGATTTCCTGTCCCCGCCCCTGGGCCTTGTGGGGCATCCTCCTGTTGGTGCCAGTTCTTCTGATGGTGGTCCTGTGGTACCAACGTGTCCGCCGTGCCAATGTGGGCAGTGCCGCCACCCTCTCCCGAATACGCTTTGCACTGCCAACCCGCTCTCTCTGCTGGGGTCTCGCCTGGATTTCCCTGCTGGTGGCCCTCAGCGGTCTTTCCTGGGGCACCCAGTTGGTGCCGGTCCAGCAGACTGGCAGCTCCCTTTCCCTTGTCTTCGACATCTCCTGGAGCATGACAGCCCAGGACGTGGGCGCTGGGAAAGACAGGGGAATCAGTCGACTGGAGGCTGCGGCCAGTTATGCCCAGTCATTGCTGGACCATCTCGATACCACCGATGTTTCAGTGGTCATTGCCAAGGGTGGGGGCGTAGTGTCCATTCCGCTCACCCGTGACTTCAATGCCATTCGCTCCCTGCTGCCCTCCCTTTCGCCCCGGTTGATGACCACCACGGGAACCAGCCTGGGAAGCGGCGTGCGGACTGCTGCCTCCTCCTTCCCCCTGTTGTCCGTGTCCAAGCGCACGGTGGTGGTGCTGACAGACGGTGAGGAGACTGACGGTACCTTGGAGCAGGAGGCTAAAAATCTGGTGGCCTCTGGAATCCATGTGGTTTTCCTCGGCTTTGGAACGACAGCTGGTGCGGAGATTCTGGCAGGCGACGGCAAGACGGTGGTTCATTCGTCCCTGCAGGAGGAGTCTCTCCGCCGTCTGGTGGATTCGGTGAACCAATCGGTAGCTTCCAGCGAGGTGGGACGAAGCGGCGGTGCCAAGGCCCTGTATCTGCCTGCTCAGAGCCTAGGGTCTGCCCACCGGGTTTTGGATGTGGTGACGGCCGGCCATCAAGGAAAGGAATGGTCTGGCACCGCCTATCAGGTGGAGTTCAGGGAGCGGTGGGGTATCTTTGCCTTCTTGGCTATGGTCTTCCTCTGTATGGGGTTTGTGCTGGGGGAACTGGAGCCTGCTACCCTGCGGCGGCTTTTCCGGCTCAGGGTGACGGGAAAGAATCTGATGGTTCTGCTGCTCCTGTCCTGTGGATTTTTCTTTCAGGGGTGCTCCAAGGCCTGGCAGGGGGTGGCGGATGTGCTGGAGGGAACCTTCTTCTGGCATCAGGGTGAGTACCAGAAGGCTGTTTCGGGCTTCATGGATTCCATGGCCACGGCGGAGGAGCTGTCTGACACCAGGCTGCACCAATACAGCACCTACGGCTTGGCAGCCACCTACATCATGCAGGGAGAGACCGAGGCTGCCTTGAGCCGCCTGCAGGAGTTGTCTCCCGACGCTCCCGAAAGTCTGCGGTTTGCCGCCTTGTACAACAGCGGTATCATCGCCTACAATCAGGGCCACTACCAGGAGGCGGCCACCTTGTTCCGGCGGGCGCTGGAGGTTGATGGGAGCAATCTCGACGCAAAGATAAACCTGGAGCTCTCCCTGGGACATGATTCCCGCCAAAGCCCTGCCGCCGCCCAGGAGCTGATTCCGGTACAAGAGACTCCCGGGGACGACTTTGCGGACGCGGCCCTCTTCTCGCTGATTCACCAGCAGGAGCAGGATCGATGGAAGAACCAGCAGGATGAGACTGCCACCCCCACAGGAGATGATTATTGATGACTATGCATACAACGCTTGAAGCCCAGGTGCGGCCTGGAGGAAACCATTCCTCTTCCCAGGGGCGTTCCCGTCTTTGCCTGATTCTTTCCCTACTGCTGATGCCCATTTTCCTTTTTGCACAGGGAGACAAGGACGCTGCCGCTGGAGCTGGTGGAACCGATGGAATGCCAGTTTTGCTACAGCAGGACGTGGCGCTTTCCAGCGACAATCCCTGGTGCCTTACGGATTCTGAGTGCAGCTTCAGCGTCTTCCTGCCGGAGATTTCTCCCTCCCAGGTGGGAGTTGGCAATCCTCGGCTGCCGGAGGGTGTTCGGTTCGTGGCAGCCTACAAGGATTTGTCAGTGGTGGGAAGCAATGCCGGTACCTCCATCCGTGTGTTGCTGTCCTTTTCCCAAGAAGGGACCTTTCAGCTGCCACCGCTGGATATCATGCTGGACGGCATATTGTATCAACTACCCTTCGCAGCTGTGGAGGTGTTTCAGAATCCCCGGAGCCTCCGTCCTGAGCTACAGCTTTCCTTCCAGCGGGAGGATGGACAGCCGGTGCAGTTGTCGGAAGCGGGCTTCGTGCCAGCACAGACCGGAAAACCCTTGCTGCTCACGGTGAGCCTTCGGTATGCCGTCCAGCTGGATGACCTCCTTTGGCAGCTGGTGCCAGATGCCCTTTTCCAGCAGGTGGAGGATTTCCGGGAAGAATTCAATCTGGGGGCGGCGGAGCTTTCCCACCAGTTCCAGCCGGTGGCTCGATTCCAGCTGGTTCCCCTCCGTGGTGGTTTGCTGGAGGTGCCGCCCCTGGAGCTGGAGGTGACCGGCTATGATGATGGCGTTCACCGTCTCTCCACCAGTTTGCTGAAGGTGGACTCTGCGGTGGTTCCTGAAGCTCAGGGACGAGACCACGTAATCGATCCCGCCCTAGCAGCAGCATTTGTTCAGCCAGCCACGGAGGTTGCTCCCCAGTCGGTGGAGGTTTCCCTGGAAGCGGCGCAGGAGCTTGCCCAGCTGCGACGGCAGGAACGAAAATCCCTGCCTCTGGCCTCCATCCGCCAGAATCGTATCCTGAGGGAACAGGAGCTGGGGCTGGAACCGGGAAAAAATGAGGCTTCATGGCCCTTGGTATGGATTATGGCTGGCCTTGGTGGACTCCTTCTGTTGCTCCTTGTCCTTTCTCTGCTGAAAAAAAAGTATTCTGTAAGCGTCGGTTTCGGTTTCTGCCTTTTGCTGGTGACGGTGGGAGCCTTTGTTGCTAGCCGTCCCCTGTTCCAGTCCACCGGAATCCTTGCCTCCCGAACCTTGAGCAAGATTCCAGAGGTGGATGCCGCCAACCACTTTTCCGTGGCACCCTACAGTCTGGTGGAGATACGGCAGGAGGTGATGGGCTGGTATTATGTTTCGTCAGCTGGCCTTGAGGGATGGATTCCTCGGGAGCTGGTGGTTCCCCTAGCGTCGGAGGAGGAGTAGTCATGGATTTTGGAGACATACTGAGCCAGTGGGACGACCTTTGCGCCAAGGAAGAAAAGGCTCGCCAGCACGGAAACAACACGCCTCGTCCCCGCCTGCCCAATGCCCCTCGCCTTGAGCAGGAAGCGGCTGGTTCTGGAGGAGTTTCCTCCAACAGACCTTGTCCTTCCTCAAAAAAGACCTCGGCGGAGGACTCGTCCCGCAAGGAGCTGCCGAAGGTCAATCCCATGGACCTGTGGCTTCGTCGCTACGGTGTGGTGGACAAGGACTCCCTGGCTCGTGAGACAGAGGAGCGGGAGCGGAGTCAGAATCGTGAATACCTGAAAAAGCTGCCCATAGGAGCAAAGATAGACCTCCATGGTCTTACCCGGGATGAGGCATGGGAACGCTTGGACACCTTCATTGGGGATTGCAGCCGCCGTGGCATACAGAAGGTGCTGATTGTCCATGGCAAGGGCCACCACTCCAAGGAACAGTCCGACGTGTCGGTGCTTTCCGCCATGGTCAGGACCTTTGTGGAGCTGGACCGTCGCCTGGGTGCCTCCGGTCATCCCGACAAGAAGCTGGGGGGTAGTGGAGCCACTTGGGTAATTATTAAAAAAAACAGGTGAAAAACTTGTAACACAACTGAAATTTGATTATTTTATATCAGAGAGGTTGGAGCAATGGACGATTTATATGCAGTATTGGGTGTTTCAAAGACGGCCACTGCAGACGAGATAAAAAAAGCCTACCGTGACGCTGCCTTTCGCTATCATCCAGATAGGAATGGTGGCGATGCGGCTGCCGAGGAGAAATTCAAGCAGGTGAACGCCGCATACGCCGTTTTGGGAGATGCTGCCAAACGGAAGGAATATGATCTCTATGGTTCAACAGGTCAGCAGCGGTACTCCAACCAGCAGTATGGCCAGCAGCAGGAATATGATCCCTTTTGGGAAATGTTCGGCAACGGCAGGACATACAATCAGGGCTATGGTCAGCAGCAGGCAAACCGTGGTCAGTACACCTACACCTGGACAAACCAAAAACGAAGAGACCCCACCAGAGGCGAGGCCTTCTCCAACTTGCTGGGAGGTGTCGTTACATTGCTCTTGGGATTGCTGTTCTTTAGGGTTTCTTGGATTATCCTTCCCATCGGGCCGATTTTTTCCCTGTGGGCCATTGTCAGTGGAGCATCCAAGGCGCTGGGCTCCATCAAGTGCATCATCAAGCCTGGGTCAAGGACGGGGGGTGGAACAGAGTAAAACATGGAGGGCTGGGCCGCACCATGTTTTCTCGTTCTACCGTTCGCGGAAAATGATACGGCCCCGGTTCAAGTCGTAGGGAGAGAGGGCAACCTTGACGCTGTCCCCCGGTACAATTCTGATGTAGTGCTTGCGCATCTTTCCTGACAAGTGGGCAAGAATGATGTGCTTGTTCTGCAACTCAACCCGGAACATCGTGTTCGGCAGTGCTTCCCGAACAATTCCCTCTACCTCAATAGCTTCCTCTTTAGCCACAGTTCCTCCAGAAAAAAATAAAAGCAAAAAAAGTTGTTTTTTTTGCCATTCACACTTATAATTTTATGAGTAATTCATTTGTATGTCAACACAAAGGAGTAATAATGAATCAGGAATTTATTGATCAGATGAAAGAAAAGCTGCTGGCAGAGCGGAGTGCCATTATAACCTCCCTAGCAGAGCGCAACGCTGATTGCAAGAATATTCTGGAAGAAAATACTGGAAAGGATAGCGTTGATGAGGCCGCTGATGCCATCGACTTGAAACTATTGGAATCCATGGAGGCCAAGGAGGCCCAGCAGCTGGAGCTTATTGAGGCGGCATTAACCCGTATTGATTCCGGTAAGTATGGTTACTGCATGAGATGCGGCACCTTGATTCCAGAGGCCCGTCTGGAGGTGTTGCCCGCCGCCGTCCTTTGTGTAGGATGCAAGTCAGCTGCAGAGCGGAAGGGGCGTTAGCAGGTATTCGTCTAAAAATAGGACGGAACACGATGGGGCGGCTGTTCAATAGGTGCATTAGGTGCATTGGCCGACCGCTCAGACAGGCTGGTGGTGGAGGCAAAACATTCTGCCATCAGCCCTATTTTTTATGTATGTAATGAAGTTGTTTTTCTCACCAGCTTTCCGTCAGCCTTTGTAAGATAGACCATTTCCCCATAGCCTGCAGCAAGGGCCTCCTGCCGTGCCACCTCAAAGCCATAGTCCAGGTAGCCACTGTTGTGGACATCAGAGTTGATGGTGACGGGTACATCCTTTTTTGCCAGCAGGGACAAGAAGTAGGGGGAAGGGTAGGGGGTGGAGGTGTTTCCTCTGGCCATGCCGCCGGTGTTGATTTCCACAATCACTCCCGACTGGGCAATCACCCTGGCGGTCTCCAGCAGCTCATCCTTGTACCACTGGGCATCCTCGTCAAAGAAGTGTAGCTCTCCATTTCTGCGGCGTACCACATCTGCATGACCGAGAATCTCAAAGCCGCCTATCCGGAGCATGTCCCGCTGGGCTGAAAAATAGGCCTGCACTGCCTTTTTGCCATCACCCCTGAAATGGGTTTCTATTCCTGTAGCCACGTTCTTGGCGGTGTCATCCACCGTAAAGCAACCGGTGGGGGTCACCAAGTAATGGAGGGATCCGATGAGGTAATCTGCTCCCAGAGCCCGGTAGGGGGCCTGCAGTGCGTCGGAAATAGGAGGAAGATAATCAGCCTCAAAGCCGCAGAGAATCTCCATCTGCCCCTGATACAGGTCTCTGAGGCGCCCTATTTCTGCCACATAGTCTGGAATTCTGTCGATTGGAAGGTGCCAGTCGGAGGCAAAGGGATAGACGCTGTGGGCAGAAAAGCCAAATATCTGAAAACCGCAGGCTAGAGCCTCCCGCACCATGGCTTCCGGTGACTCCTTGCCGTCGCAAAAATTGGTGTGGGCATGGTAATTTGACCGTATCATACTTCCTCCTGGGGGCCCATCCAAGAATGCTGGATGTCGATGGTGGAGTCAGTCATGAGGTGGCTCCATTTTTTCAGCAGCTCCGCCAGCTGCTGCTTCTTGAAGGGCTTTGAAAGGTAGTCGTTAATGCCAGACTGAATGTACTCCTGCACTATGTCTGGGGCTGAATTGGCGGAGCAGGCTATAATGGTCCCTGTAAAGCCGGCTTCCCGCAGCTTGCTGCTGGTTTGGAAGCCGTTCATAAAGGGCATCTCTATGTCCATGAACACCATCTTTGTGCCATGGTGCTGCTGGAACAGCTGGAGAGCGTCCTGGCCACTGGTGGCACCATGAGCCTCCACTCCTAGGGAGGTGAGGAAGGTGGTGAGAATCTTCAGATTTACCGGGTGATCATCCACTGCAATAATGGGGCTCAGTAGCATTCCTGCAATCTGATTTTCCTGTAGCTGAGCAGTGTGCTTTTGTTCAAGTTTTTCTACAGAAGGCAGCTCCAAAGGCTGCTCAAAGGACTGTGACAACAGGTCCCACAGCTTTTTTCGCATTACTGGTTTGTACAGGTAGCCGTTGAACCAGGACAGGAGCTTCATCTTGGCCTCACCACCTAGCTGTCCTTCAGGAATCATCAGGTAGAGCTTTGCCCCGTTGATGGAGGGATCACTGTTGATTTCTGCTGCCAACCGCCATCCATCCATGGGAGGCATTCCCAGATCCATCAGTACCAAGGTAAAATCTTTTTTCTGGGTCGCCGCCTCCCGCATTACCGCCAGAGCCTCTTCTCCTGAGGAGGCGGTGGTTATCTGCAGGTTGGAGATGTTCTGGATGATGGCGGAAATATGCTCTAGATAGTGCTGGTTGTCATCCACCACAAGGACTCGGTTGCCTTCCGGGAAGGAAAGCTTTTGCGGAGTATCCTGCTGGGGCACCTTTTCTAGAGGAATGGAAAAGTAAAAGATTGAACCTCCGCCGGGATTGTCCTGCACCCCAATGCTTCCCTTCATCAGGGCTACCAGCTGGGCGCAGATATTCAGTCCCAGACCGGAACCCCCATATTGACGGGTGGTGCTGTCGGAGGCTTGGGTAAAGGCTTGGAAGATGCCGGGCTTCTTGTCCTGGGGAATGCCCACACCAGAATCAATGACCCTGAATATAAGCGTATTCTGGTCCTGTCTCTGGATTCTGACGGAGATGTAGCCCTTGGGAGTGAATTTAACGGCGTTTTTCACCATGTTCAGGAGAATTTGCTGGAGACGCAGTGGATCACCACACAGCTTCTTTGGAAGTGTGGGCTCAACGTAAGAAAGGAGCTCTATACCCTTGTTGTATGCTTCTATGCTCACCAGGTTCAGCACCTGCTCCACAATGTCGACTGGAGCGTATTCGATATGCTCCAGCCGAAGGTTTCCTGTTCGCAGTTTTTCAAAATCAAGTATGTCGTTGGCCAGGGTGTAGATGACGTCGGCACTAAAGGCAATCTGACGCACGTACTCCTGTTGTTCGGGGTCCAGACTGGTGGTCTTTAATAGCTCGGTGGTGCCCAATATGGTTTGTATTGGGGTACGAATCTCGTGGAGCACCGATGCAAGGGAGGCAAGGCTTGGTGTCATGGGAGCCTATTCTTGGTTGAACTGAATTTCCTGCTTGCGAAACTCCAACTCGGTGTTGAAGATCATGTCGGTGTAGCAGGGAATGGTGTTCTTATCCACCGTCAGCAGCTTGCTCACCACTAGATCACTGAGAGAACTGGAAGCAGCACTTTCCACAAAGGAATTCAAGAGACTGATGAGTGTATCCGCCACTTGAATACCAGAATACTCGCTGTGCCCCTCCACAAATTGCTTGATGAAGGGATCCTGCGTAAGAACCTTCATCTCCTTCTTTGTGACACGGGGAGCATAGATGATGCTGTCGAAGAATTTCTCTAGGTTCACTCCATCAACAAAGCTCAAGTTCAGGTTGGAGAGAATCAACAGAATCTTTGGGGTAGTGATGGCGTGGTTTGAGATGAGGTCTGCCAGATGGAATTTCAGGATGGCAATCTTGTCAAGGTTCAAACCCTGGGATACCTCCACCACAATGATGTTCTTGTTCTTGTGTGCCTCGATGATGCACGGCGTGGTGTCTATGTCCATGGGGGTGGCAAGGAAGGTGCCCATGGTCTTGATAAGAACATCCATCATGAAGGGACGGGCAAAATACTTGATGACACCGAGCCTGATGAGTCCAATCATCGCCTCGGAACTCACTGCCGGTCCAACGACGATGACAGGTATGGAGGCGGTGTTTGGGTTGGAACGTTTTCTCTCTAAAAAATCAAAGGTGGTGGAAAAATCTTGGTCAACATCAATGACAACTAAATCAGGTAAAAGTGAGAGCAATTTAGTGAATGCGTCTCTTCGACCTTGAACACTATCAACAGAAATTTTTACCGTGGCCAACTTTTCTTTAACAAACTCTCTGAAAATCGGCGAGGGATCTAGCATTAATACCCGCTTCATATTAGATAATGATACAAGTAAAATTGGAATTTGACAAGACAAAGTATTGAAATTTCACAAAATAAGCGGCTATCTTATGAATGAAGGAAATTATTTTTTCGGAGGTGACTATGAGTGTGTATGTGCTGTTGGCAGAAGGATTTGAGGAGCTGGA